>JBCEBX010000283.1:0-3091 GCA_039206455.1 Asticcacaulis sp. | reverse complement strand
GAGGGTCAGTTTTTCACCGGCTTCGGATTCAATAAAGATCGACCAGGTCTGGATACCGGTCTGCAGGAAGTCGTAATCGGCGCGGATATCAAGGCCGGTTTCGTCCGTCATGGTCAGTTCGGCCTGAATTGGCGCCTGACAATTGACGGGGATATGCAGGTCGGCGGCCTTGACGATGACCTTTTGCGGCAGGATGCGCGTCAGGATCGACAGGGAGTTGATGCCCGGATCAAACACGCCCATGCCACCGGCTTCGAAAATCCACTTCTGGCCGGGGTGCCACTGACGGACGTTTTCCTTCCAGACGATGTGCACGCTTTTCAGCTTGTGCGCGGCGATCCATTCACGGGTCGCCTCAACCGCCGGTGCAAAACGCGAATGCCAGCTGGCCAGAACCGTAAGCCCTTTTGAGGTGGCCAGATCGCGGATGGCCTCGGCCTCACCAAGGGTGGCGGCGGGTGGCTTTTCAAGGAAGACGTGGCGACCGGTGGCGATGACCTGCGCGGCGATTTTATGACGGATCTGAGGCGGCGTGCAGATGGCAATGGCCTCGATCTCAGGATGTGCCTCGATCATGGCCTCATAGGTCGGATAGGCTTTTACGCCTTCGGGGCGCGCATGGGGTGAGCAGCCTGCCACCAGTTCGAGTGCCGGATTGCCCCGGATTGAGGGTATGTGCTGATCAACGGCAATCTTACCCAAACCAATTAAGCCGATCTTCAGCGGTGTTGCCTCAGCCATTTGTCAGTTCCCTCTAAATACTTTCTTTGTGCCACTTACGGCTTCTAACGCAATCCGGGCGGAGCTGCAATTATCATATAAATAAAAGACGCAGCGGAATAACCCAGACAATTGATCGGTGAATAGCACAGGCTTTTTATAACGTAAAACGGATTCCTGCGTCGATCAGGGTTGTTCATTAAGGGCATAGATTCGTTGCATGCCAACCCATTTCTCATCGGCTTGCGCGAAGGGCAGGGGCTTTTGAAATTCCCACATCATTTGCTCCCAGGCCTGAACCTCAGGGTCATTCCGGTCGGCTTGGGCCTTGGCTTCAGGGGAAAAATCCGGTCCGACGGTCATGATCATGAACAGGCGATCACCGGTTTGCCAGATTTCGAGTTCGCGGATATCGGCGTTGCGAATCGATCGGTTTATTGCCTGAGGCACGGCACCGGCCCTGTGCCAGTCCTTGTAGCGGGCAATCAGCGCCGGATCATTTTTCAGATCGAGCGCAAAACAATAGCGCATTGTCGCGTCAGATGCCTGAGTCATTGGAATTTTCCCCTGTCTGTCGACTGTTTTTATGATTTCCCGCAAAAATTGCGCGGGAAAATGAATTTCATATTTGACGAATGAATTTATAAATGATGTTTTACTAATCACAATACCGACGAATAAGCCGGACAAAAAACAGGCCTCTTACGAAGAGCGCGCAGGGAGTTACAAGAAATGACCACCGAAAACGGGCCGAAAGGCGCGGTAAGAGCGGCTATGTGGCCGCTTATATTGATCACCAGTCTGTTCTTTTTCTGGGGGGTTGCCAATAATCTTAATGACGTGCTGATTCCGCAGTTCAAGAAGGCGTTTGTCCTGACCGATCTGCAATCGTCTTTGGTGCAATCAGCCTTTTACCTAGGCTATTTCTTTCTGGCCCTGCCTGCGGCGTTGGTTATGCGGCGCTTCGGCTATAAGGCGGCGGTGGTTCTGGGATTGGTGCTCTATGCGGCCGGAGCCTTCCTGTTCTGGCCTGCAGCAGAAACGCACCAATATAGTTTCTTCCTTGGGGCGTTGTTTGTCATTGCCTCGGGTCTGGCTTTCCTTGAGACCTCGGCCAATCCGTTGATCACGGTGCTGGGATCACCTGAAAAGGCGGCTTTCCGGCTCAATCTGGCCCAGAGCTTTAATCCGCTGGGGGCCATAAGTGGCATTTTCATAGGCCAGCACTTTATACTGTCAGGCATCGAGCACGATGAAGCCAGTCTGGGGGCTTTGGACGAAGCCGCGCGTCAGGCCTTTTATGTCTCAGAAGTCAAGGCGGTACAGGGGCCATATCTGCTGATCGGTGCCGTGGTGCTGATGTGGGCCGTGCTGGTATTGTTGTCGAAATTCCCGGCGGCAGCGACCCGCAACAGCCATGAAGATACGGGCGAAGACATTGGGGCTTTTGAGTCGATAAAACGCCTGTTCTCGCGCCCGCGTTTCATGTTTGGTGTGGTGGCGCAGTTTTTCTATGTCGGGGCGCAGGTCGGTATCTGGAGCTTCACCATCCGCTATGCGCAGGCTGAGCTGGGCTTAAGTGAAAAGGCGGCGGCCAGCTTCCTTTATTATGCGTTGATTGCCTTTGCCGTAGGTCGCTTTGCCGGTACGGCGCTTATGAGCCGACTGTCACCGCGTTTGATCTTAGGCGGCTTTGCGCTTGCCAATATTGTCCTGACCCTGACGGGCGTTATCGCCGGTGGAGAGACGGGCCTATGGGCCTTAACCGCAGCCAGCTTCTTCATGTCGGTGATGTTCCCGACCATCTTCGCCACCTCATTGCAGGGTTTGGGCAATCTGACCAAGACCGGCTCGTCGTTCCTTGTGATGGCGATTGTCGGTGGGGCAGCCCTGCCTATGGTCATGGGCTTTGTCTCTGATATCAGCCATATTCGGCAAGCCTTTCTGGTCACCACGGCCTGCTTTGCGGTGATCGCACTCTATGCCTTCACGGCGTCTGTAAATCATAAAAAGGAAGTTTAACCCATGGCTGATGCGCCAAAATCTGACACGTCACCCAAATATCGCGCACCGGCTCTTGAGAAGGGGCTGGATGTGCTGGAGCTTCTGGCCGCCAATAAACGCCCGATGACCCTGTCGCAAATATCGACGCGGCTGGATCGTTCGGTGAGTGAGTTGTTCCGCATGGTTCAGGTGCTTGAGCATCGCGGCTATGTCGCGCCATCGGCCAAGGGAGACGGGCTGGAGCTGACAAACAAGCTGTTCTCTTTGGGTATGAGCCGTGGACCGAGCCAGAACCTTCTGGCCTCGGCCCTGCCGCTGATGCAGGCCTTGAGTGAACAGGTGCGGCAGTCGGTGCATCTGGCGATTG
>JBCEBX010000282.1:0-12362 GCA_039206455.1 Asticcacaulis sp. | reverse complement strand
CGGCACTATTTTGTCCGTTCTGCCATCCCCCTCAGGCGAAGTGACTGAGGCCGACTTCCTGAAAGCCGGTCGGGAACAGGTGGCCGCTGGTTATGCCATCTATGGCCCGCAGACGACTTTGCTGTTCACATTGGGTCAGGGCGTGCACGCCTTTACGCTTAACCGCGATACCGGTGCGTGGGTGCTGATCAACCCGTCGGTGCGCCTGCCCGAATCAACCGCTGAATTTGCCATCAACATGGCCTATCAGCGCCACTGGCATCCGCCGGTACGTCGCTATGTCGAGGAATGTCTCGCCGGAAAGACCGGCCCCCGCGCTAAGGATTTCAATATGCGCTGGCTGGCCTCGATGGTTGGCGATCTGCACCGTATCCTGACGCGCGGCGGTGTTTTTGTTTACCCGACCGATACACGCAAAGGCTCTGAAAACGGCAAGCTGCGCCTGCTTTATGAGGTGGCCCCCTTCTCTTTTCTGATTGAACAGGCGGGCGGCATGGCCACCGATGGCCGCGACCGGATTCTTGATATCGTGCCCCATAGCCTGCATCAGCGCACCGGCGTTGTGCTTGGGGTGCGCGAAGAGGTGGAAACGGTCAAATCATACCATTAAACCCGTTCCGCTCCACCCATAATTAACGCCGCATTTGCCATGCGGCGTTTTTTTTGCGATTATGCGCGATTGTTAAATCTACGCGTAGCCCCCAAAAGGACACCGTACAATGAGCGTTTCCTCACCTAAAGCCACTATGGACAATCCGTTTTCACAACGTGTCGACGCCTTAAGTGCGCTGGAAACAGACGAACGTAATCTCGCGTTTATCATCTATGTGCTTATGTGTTTAAGCCCGCTATCTCTGGGCCTGACCGCCCTGATTGCCGTCGGTCTGGCCTATATAAAAAAGAATAACTGCTCGACCTTTGTACAGACTCACTTTCGGTATCAAATCAAAAGCTTCTGGGTCGCTTTTGTCATTTGGGCACTGGCCACCTTCATCGCCGTGCTCTGTACCGGTTTCACCATCTTCAGCTTTGCCAATCTGATCCTGAGCCAGACCGGCATTGCCAACTGGCAGACCCTGCAATTTGACCTCACCCGTCTTGACCTCAGCCGCCTGTCCGTTCCCGGCATGTTGGCCATTGTCGCCGGTTTCTGCATCTCAGCAGGCCTCACCGTACTGGCAACATTATGGATGGTCTTCGCGTCGATCCGGGGCTTTTTACGCCTTAATGATCATAAACCCATTGGCAAACGCTTCGTCAAAGCCTAGATCGACCTTAAGTTTTACGAGGTTGAGTTCATGACGTTTTCCCCGATCACCGGTGCCTATCCTCTGGCCCGCCCGCGTCGTTTGCGTCAAAGTCCGTGGGTGCGCGATCTGGTGGCCGAAACCCGCCTGTCGCCTGCCGACCTCATCTGGCCGATCTTTGTCCACGATAAGGATAAGGCCCGCGACCCGATTGCCTCTCTGTCCGGTGTTGACCGCCTGAGCACCGCTGAGGCCGTCAAGGACGCCCGCGATGCCCGTGATCTCGGTATTCCGGCCATTGCTCTGTTCCCTAACATCGATGCCCGCCTGCGCAGTAACGACGCCAAGGCCGCCTATGATCCTGACGGCCTGATTGCGCGCACCTGTCGCGCTATCAAATCGGCCGTGCCGGATATCGGCCTGATCGTTGATGTCGCGCTTGATCCCTTCACCTCGCATGGCCACGATGGCATCCTTGAGGGCGAGCGGATACACAATGAAAAAACCATCGAAATCCTGATACAGCAGGCCATTGTTCAGGCCGAAGCCGGTGCGGATATCGTCGCCCCTTCGGACATGATGGACGGGCGCATCGGTGAAATCCGCAAGGCCTTCGAGACGCATGGTTTAAGCGACAAGCTGATCATGTCCTATGCTGCCAAATATGCCTCGGCCTTTTATGGGCCGTTCCGCGATGCCGTCGGCACCAATGCTCTGAAAGGTGACAAGAAAACCTATCAGATGGACTCGGCCAATTCAGACGAAGCCTTGCGCGAAGTGGCGATGGATATCGAAGAAGGCGCCGATATGGTTATGGTCAAGCCTGGCCTGCCCTATCTCGATATCGTTCAGCGTGTGTCCGAGACTTTCCGCGTGCCGACCTTTGTTTATCAGGTGTCCGGCGAATACGCGATGATCAAGGCAGCCGTGGAAAAAGGCTACGCCGATCATGACAAGGCGATGTTTGAGACGCTTCTGGCGTTCAAGCGCGCCGGAGCCTCAGGCATTCTGACCTATTTTGCGCGTTACGCGGCTGAAAAGATGAAATAATCATCTGTGTGCACATAAAGCCAATTCCGCTTGACGTCAGCACAACCCTGCCTTTAAATCCGCTGATAAACAACAAAGTACAAACTTAGGCGGGGACCATGCATATTTTCAGACACCTCACCGGCGCGACTGTGCTCGCCGCCCTGTGTTTACCCCTGCCCGTTTTATCACAAGGCGCCTCCCCCAGCGCCCCGACAGACACCACAACCGAAGTCACGATTGTCGGCAAGAAGGCCCTGCCCTCCACCGACCCAAAAGAAATCATGCTTTCGCCCAATACGTCACGTTCCTGCGCCTTCATGGGCGAATATAATCCCAATCAGGACGATGTCATGCTCAATTACCTCCAGAGCTTTGGCCATCTGGAATCAGAAAACAACGACGGCACGGGCCGTTTCAGAGAATTCAGTCCCTTTGGGGATGCCTCCCGCACACCGGGCTTTTCCTCTACAGCAGATGCGACCAATTCCGAATTTCTCGGAGACACCGCCAGTAGCGCCTCCTCAACCTGCAGCCCCGCCGATAAGGCCTTTGCCGCCGGTCGCAACACTATCCAACGTAGAGACAAAACTTTAAAAGATGCCTTTAGCGCTTTTGACGCCGAAGATTACCCCACAGCACTGAACTTATTCAAAGCCGCATGGGACAAGATCGGCTATCAAAACGCCGCCTTCATGCTGGGCAAGATGCACCTGATGGGCATGGGCACCGAAAAGAATGCCCCCGAAGCCATCAAATGGTTCAAAACCGTCGCCCAAATTCCCTTTAACCCGCAAAAGGATCGTCACGGTTTTGATCCGGAAAATCCGGATTACATGGATGTCAGGGCGGATGCGATTACGACTCTGGCCCGTATCTATATGGCCGGCCAAGATGTCCCCAGAGACCCTGCCGAGGCCCGCAAATGGTATCAGAAGGCTGAGGATATCGGCTATGTGCCCGCCGCTAATATTGTCGGCAACATGTACGAATACGGCTATGGCGGCCCGAAAGACTTAAAGCGGGCCTTCAATGCCTATAAATCCGCCGCCGAGCGCGGCTATGGCCCCGCGCAATATAATCTGGCCCGTCTCTATGAAACCGGTGAAGGCGTCGCGGCAGATGAAAAACTGGCCAGCGCCTGGTATTTTGAAGCCGCCAAAACCGGACACCCTGACAGCTTGTATGAAACCGGCAGACGCTTTGATACAGGTGCCGATGGCCTGACTCAGAACCCTGAAACGGCGCTCGTCTATTACAAGGAAGCCGCCATCAAAGGCCAGCCCGACGCCCTCAACGCCATTGGTGCCTCATTTTATTCCGGCGAAGGACTGGACAAAGATCCTGTTGCCGCCCGCAACTGGTTTGAGCAGGCTGCTCTGCGCGGTCAGCCTGACGCCATGTTCAATCTGGGGGTTATGCTGATGAACGGCGAAGGCGGCAATACGGACAACGCCATGGCCTATGTCTGGTTCAACCTCGCCAAACAGAGCGGACATGATAACACCGATACCGCCATCAAGGCCGTAGAGCGCAAACTCACAGCCGATGACCGTACCAAAGTTCAGGCGCTGCTCGCTCCGTCATAGACTTATGAATTGTACGCGTATCCACAATCAAAATTAGGGGAACGGCTATGGTCAAACATGCATACGTCTTACATATTTCAACGCTACTATTCTTTGCAACAGCAAGCTTTTCGCAGGCACAGAGCCTGACCGCAGCAGGCCCCGACCTTACAACCGTCACTATCTACGGCAAACGGCTTGATAATCTGGATAAAAGAACAACCACAATCCCGCCAAACCGGGCCTCATCCTGTAACTTTATAGGATCTACAGGCGGAGGCGATTACGAATTCACACAAAACTACCTGAACGGTTTTGGTCATGTGGATTACGACAATCGTATCAGCATTTTCAGTCCATATGGCGATGCTTCCCGCGAACATTACCTCAGCCCCTTCGACAACCACCGCGACGCAGGCAGCCTTAGCTCACCTAATTTGCTTTCCAGCGGCACCTCCGGCTGCACCTCCGGCCATCGGGCTCTGGCGGCGGGACGCGCCTATATTCAACGCCGCGATAAAAGCCTGCAACAGGCTTTGACTGCCTATGACGCTGGCAACTACCCTGAGGCCATCAACCAGTTCAAAATAGCCTGGAACAAGATTGGTTATCCAGACTCAGCCTTGTTTCTCGGCCACATATATATACTGGGTCAGGGCACCGAAGTTGATATCCCCGAGGGTATTAAGTGGCTCAAGCGCGCGGCTAATCAGCCATATCAAAACCTGAGTTTCGATCCTGCCTATCCGGATCGCAGCATGCCCAGAATTGATGCCGCCCTGACCTTGGGAAGCATTTATCTGACCGGATACGGTGTGCCTCAGGACAAAAAAGAAGCGGTGCATTGGTATAAAAAAGCTGCCGACACGGGTCACGCCCCCTCCACGGTTATACTGGCGACGCTTTATCAAAACGGCATTGGCGTCGAGCAAGACCTTAAAAAAGCGGCCAGCCTGTACAAAAAGGCGGCCGAAGCGGGGTACGGTGCCGCCCAGTACAATCTGGCCCGTCTCTATGAAACGGGAAATGGCGTTGAACAAAACCCCGCCCTCGCTCTTGAGTGGGATAGCCATGCCGCTCAAAGTGGCCATGCCGGTGCGCTATATGAAATGGCCGTGCGTTATGATCGCGGCAAGGATGGATTGAGCGTCGATTCGGACAAGGCGCTGATCTATTACAAAGACGCCGCCCTTAAAAACCAGATCGATGCCCAAAACGCTTTGGGCGTATCCTTCTATGCCGGTGATGGGGTCGAGGCCGACCAACCCACCGCCCGCCAGTGGTTCCAGCAGGCCGCCCTGCGTGGCCAGCCTGACGCCATGTTCAATCTGGGGGTCATGCTGATGAACGGCGAAGGTGGCAATGTTGACAACGCTATGGCCTATGTCTGGTTCAACCTTGCCAAACAAAGCGGACACGAAAACGCCGACGCGGCCTTAAAGGCGATGGAACCCAAACTCACCGTAGAAGACCGCGCCAAGGCGCAAAACCTGCTCAACCCTCAGGCTTAGAGCGTCTGGCCTCAAGGCGGGCATGCAGGGAGGATGTATCCCAGCGCGCCCCGCCCATGGCCTGCACCTCGGAATAAAACTGATCGACCAACGCCGCGACCGCCAGATGCGCCCCATTTGAGCGCGCCTCATCCAGCGCGATCCCCAGATCCTTGCGCATCCAGTCAACGGCAAAGCCGAAGTCATATTTGTCCTCGGCCATACTCGCCCAGCGGTTCGACATCTGCCAAGACCCCGCCGCACCGGCTGAAATCGCCTGAAACACCAGATCAGGCGCAAGTCCCGCGCTTTTGGTGAAATGCAGCGCCTCTGCTACGCCCTGAATGGCACCGGCAATGGCAATCTGATTGGCCATCTTGGCCATTTGCCCGGCCCCTGCCTCACCGATACGGATAATCGATTTGGTATAGGGTTTTGTCAGTTCGACGATGCGCTCAAACTGCGCCGCCTCTGAGCCGACCATGATGCTCAACTGGCCGTTTTCGGCACCGGCCTGACCGCCGGACACCGGCGCATCGGCAAAATGCAGCCCCTTTTCGCGGCTAAGAACCGCTAGTTCCTGCGCCAGTCTGGCCGAGGTTGTGGTGTGGTCAATAATCAGCGCCCCGGCCTTTAACCGCGGTAAGGCGCGTGTCACCAGATCGCGCACATCCCCGTCACGCCCGACACACAGAACAAGGACATCCGCCGTTTCAACCATGGCTTCGAAATCCGCACTACAGGCAGCCCCCGAAGCCTGCGCCCACGCCTCGGCCTTGGCGGGTGAGCGGTTATAGCCCACGACCTCAAAACCGGCTTTCAGCAGATGTGAGGCCATGGGCGCTCCCATGACGCCTAATCCCGCAAACAGAATACGCATGGAATGCCTTTTTCTTTTAGGGTTTAACCGCATGGGTCTGGCCATAGCGACCCCGGAAATAGGTCAGGCCATGCCCGCCAAAATGTTGCTCGGACTGGGCAAAATGCTCAACCTCACCAACAATCACCAGATGATCCCCCAGCACGCGCGTCTCATACTGGCGGCATTTTACCCAGGCCAGCGACTCATGCAGATGCAAAGGTTCGGCAGGATGCGTAAGGGTCTCATTATCCCGCACAAACGGATATTCGCGGAAAAAACGGTCTGCGAGAGGTTGCTGATCCACACTCAGTATATTGATGCCAAAGCTTTTGGCCTCGGCAAAGATTTTATAACGCTCCGACCTAAGCCCCAGCGACCACAGCACCAGTTTCGGCTCAAGCGACACAGACGCAAAGGAATTGATCGTCATACCCATGACCCGATCATTGCCTTCAGGGTCCGGTGTCAGCACCGTTACTACCGCCACGCCCGTGGCAAAGGTGCCGAGCACATGACGATAGGCCAGATGATCCGTTAAGGGGCGTTCCGTCACCGGATGGTCTGCGCTGCTCAATACGTGCCTCTTTACCATTTTCCATACGCACAAGGTCATAGCCTCAGGCGCGTTCATACCAATATAGGCGGCGTTTTCTCTATTGGCTACAGAGAGATGGCCGCAAAAGACATCTCAGCTTGCCGGAAGCCGTTCGGTCAACCCCCTGTTAAGATTAATATTGCATAAGTTTAGCCACATAATCCTTTAAGCAGAATGCTCATGGCCGCGCGCGACAATCCGATTGTCATCAAAAAAGTCAAAAAAGTTGTCGGTGGCGGACACCACGGCGGCGCGTGGAAAGTCGCCTATGCCGATTTCGTGACGGCGATGATGGCCTTCTTTCTGCTGATGTGGCTGATCAATATGACCTCGCCCGAACAGAGACGCGGCATTGCCGATTATTTTGCGCCCGCCAGCGTCTCTCAGTCGACCAGCGGTTCCGGCGGGATTCTCGGCGGCACCGCCATAGGTCAGGACGGTGTCAAATCCGAAGGCTCGATGGCCTTTATCGAACAAATGGCCCCCGAAGCTCCCAATGCGCAGGACCGCGACGGCACCGACGCCCACAACGCCAACCTGTCGCAAACGCCCGAAGAGTTGCTGCGCGAAGAACTGCAAAAGCGTGAGGAAGCCTCGTTCCGGTCTGCCGCCGAATCGTTACGTCAGGCGCTTCAGGACATGCCCGAACTGACGGAGCTGTCCAAAAATATCCTCGTCGATCAGACCCCTGAGGGCCTGCGCATTCAGATCATCGATCAGGAAGGCCGGCCGATGTTCCGTGCCAATGCCGCCCAGCCCAATACCCATGCCCAGACCCTGTTACGGGCAGTCTCTCAGGTCATTAACCAGCTCCCTAACCGCGTCACCATCAGTGGCCACACCAGCGCCAGCCGCAACGCCGCCTCGGCCGATTCGGACTGGAAACTGTCTGCTGACCGCGCCAATGCCGCCCGCTCGATCCTGCAAGCCTCAGGCGTCGATCAGGATCGCATCTATCAGGTATCTGGTAAGGCCGCCAAGGAACCGCTTTATCCCGACGATCCGACTCTGGCCGGCAACCGCCGCATAACCATCGTCCTGTTGCGTGAAGCCCCCGTTTTGCCGGATAATCCGCGCCTGTAACGGACTATTTATAAAAAAGACTGTTCAAAGACACTTTTCAGAAGCCCGAATTTAGGCTCTCATACACATATCGTATGATTGCGCTGATCTGTCTCGCTGGCCCTGGGGTATTTGATTTATCATGAGTGAGCATTTTCCCGGACGAAAGCTCAGATATTATCTGACCATTCCGGGGCCATGTCCTTATCTGGAAGGTCAGGAAGAACGGAAGGTGTTTGTCCACCTGCCCCCGCTTGAGGCCATCAATGTCAACGACCAGCTATCGGCCATAGGTTTCCGCCGCTCGCAAAATATCGCCTATCGACCGGCCTGCCCCGCCTGCCGCGCCTGTCAGTCGGTGCGTATCCCCGTCAAGGATTACAGCCTCACCCGCACTGACCGGCGCATCGTCAAACGCAACAGCGACCTGACCCGCCATTTCGTTGAGGCCGAAGCCACCCGCGAACATTATGAACTGCTTCAGGCCTATCTGGCGTCACGCCATCCTGACGGCGGCATGATGGACATGACCTGGCCGGATCTGGTGGCCATGATCGAAGATACACTGGTGCGCACCCACATCATCGAATACCGGCTTGAGGGGCGGCTGGTCGGCGCGGTTCTGGTCGATGCACTCAATGACGGCCTGTCGATGGTCTATAGCTTCTATGACCCAAAACTGATGAGCCGCTCACTGGGGCGCTTCATCATCCTTGATCATATCACTCAGGCCCAGCGCTCAGGCTATGCCTATGTGTATCTGGGTTACTGGGTCAAGGACAGCCCCAAGATGGATTACAAGGCCCGCTATAAACCTTTGGAATCCCTGACTGATTACGGCTGGCTGCCGGTGCATTCCGACGACAGCTGACCTGCTGCGTCAAAACGCCCCTTGTTATTTACGTCTTGGCGGCCAATATACCCCCCAAGGGTATAATTAGGAGCCGTTATCGTGGCCGCACATCCGTCTCACACCTCCCAGCTTTCGCGTCTGAACCGCGCCTCAGGGCAAATCGACGGCATCAAACGCATGATCGAAGAAGGTCGTTACTGCGTCGATATTCTGACGCAGCTTAAGGCCGTGCGCAGCGCGTTGAAAACCATCGAGCTTTCGGTGCTTGAAACCCACATGCACGCCTGCCTGAAACAGTCAGCCCATGACGATGCACAGCGCGACCAGAAGATCGACGAGATCCTGTCGCTTCTCAGAAAATACGAATAGGCCTGTCCTGATGTCACATGATCCCAAGCCCCATAGCTGTCACACCCCCGCCCCTGAGCCGGTCAAGTCCTGCTGCGGAGGCCATCACGCCACGCCCGCCGCACCCCCACCGGCCAATGCCCATGAACTGATCTATACCTGCCCCATGGACCCCGAAGTGCGCCAGCTTGGCCCCGGTACCTGCCCGAAATGCGGCATGGCGCTGGAACCGGATGTCGTCACCCTTGAGGAACAGGAAAACCCTGAACTGAAAGACATGACCCTGAGATTTTGGGTGTCAGCCGCCCTAAGCCTGCCGGTGCTCATATGGGTCATGGGGTCACACGTCTTTGGATGGGAACACCATATAAGCCACAGCCTGTCGAACTGGGGGCAACTGATTTTGGCGACGCCCGTTGTCCTGTGGGGCGGCGCACCGTTTTTCCAGCGGGGCTGGCAGTCTATCCGCACCGGCAATCTGAATATGTTTACCCTGATTGCTATCGGCACAGGTGTGGCCTGGGCCTATAGCGTCATGCTCACCCTGTTCCCCGATCTGTTTTCCAGTACAGGCCAGACCACCCATGTCTATTTTGAAGCCGCCGCCGTCATCACCACCCTTGTCCTGCTCGGTCAGGTGCTGGAACTCAAGGCCCGCGCCCAGACCGGCAACGCCATCCGCGCCCTTTTGCGCCTTGCGCCGGAAACCGCGACACGCCTGAAGGACGGCCATGAGGAAACCATCCCCCTCGGTCACGTCCATGCCGGAGACATTTTACGCGTCCGGCCGGGCGAAAAAATCCCGACCGATGGCGAAATCCTCAGCGGACGGACGCATATCGATGAATCGATGATTACCGGCGAATCCATGCCGGTATCAAAGTCCGAAGGTGAGCGCGTCACCGGCGGTACGGTCAACCAGATGGGCAGCTTCACCATGACCGCCACCCGCGTCGGCGGCGATACCCTCCTGTCTCAGATTGTCGCTCAGGTCGCTTCGGCCCAGCGCTCACGTGCCCCCATTCAGCGCGTGGCCGATAAGGTGTCGGCGTGGTTTGTTCCTGCCGTCATCGCCATTGCTATCACCACTTTTGTCATCTGGTGGTGGGTCGGGCCGGAACCAAAACTCAGCTTTGCCTTGCTTAATGCCATTGCCGTGCTGATCATTGCCTGCCCTTGCGCGCTGGGTCTGGCGACGCCGATGTCGATCATGGCCGGTACAGGCCGCGCCGCCCGCGCCGGCATCCTGATCCGTGACGCGGCAGCGCTTGAGGCTTTCCAAAGCGTAGATACCTTGCTGATCGACAAGACCGGCACCCTGACCGAAGGCAAGCCAAAACTGATTGCCGTCAAAACCATTGGCGACCATGACGAAGACCATCTGCTGTCGCTGATCGCCTCGCTTGAGCGGTTAAGCGAACACCCGATTGCCAGCGCCATTGTCGAAGGGGCAAGGGCCAGAAACCTGCCGCTGCACGAAGCTCAGGACTTTGACTCCCCCACCGGTAAGGGCGTCACTGGCATCGTTGAGGGCGTATCACTGGCGCTGGGCAATGCCGCTCTGCTCAGTGATCTCGGTCACGATGACACGGCCCTCAAAGACCTGTCACGCCCCTATCGCGAAGCCGGTCAGACCGTCATCTATGCCTACGCCGATCAAAAACCCGCTGGCATTGCCGTCGTCGCTGATCCCATAAAGGCGACCACGGCCGAAGCCCTGAAAGCGCTGAAGGCCGAAGGTTTGCATATCGTCATGCTGACCGGCGACAATGAACTGACCGCCCGCGCCGTGGCCAGCGAACTGGGGATTGATACCGTCGAAGCCGATGTCCTGCCCGCCCGTAAGGCCGAGGTCGTGCAATCGCTTATCGCTCAGGGCCGCAAGGTCGCCATGGCCGGTGACGGGGTCAATGACGCCCCTGCCCTTGCCGCGGCGACGGTTGGCATCGCCATGGGCAATGGCACCGACATCGCTATGGAAAGCGCAGGCATAACCCTGCTCAAAGGAGACCTGAACGGCCTTGTCCGCGCCCGTAAACTGAGTCACGGCGTCATGACCAATATCCGTCAGAACCTGTGGTTTGCCTTTGGCTACAATGCGCTGGGTGTGCCTGTTGCCGCAGGTATCCTCTATCCGGCCTTTGGCCTGCTGTTGTCGCCGATCCTTGCGTCGGTCGCCATGTCCTTAAGCTCGGTATCGGTTATCGCCAACGCCCTGCGCATCAGGAACCTGAAACTCTGACCTCGTCCGTCGTCTCGGCAATATGCGCATCGCGGCCGACCGTTACCTCAGCATAAAGGTCGGATGCGGTGCGTTTCAACAGCGGATGCACCCAGTCCGGCGCAATCTCCGCCAGCGGCCCCATGACAAAGCCGCGTTCATGGGCGCGCGGATGCGGCACGATCAACCCGTCGCCTGAGATCACCTGATCATGATAGGCGATCAAATCGAGATCGAGCGTACGAGGTGCGTTTCTGGGTGCGTTGACGTTTTTGTGATCAGATGTGTACCGTACACGCCCTGCCTCTGCCTCGATTTTATGCAAATATTCCAGAAGCTGTTCCGGTGAATCAGAGGTCACCACCTTGAGTACCGCATTCATATAGGGTGGGTCTGACGGATCAGGCCAGGCCTCGGATTGCCACAGACTTGATACTGCTTTTACGCTAATATTTTCGCTTTGTAATTGCTTGACGACATTAACCAATGCCTCCATTGCAGATTGCCCCCCCCAGGGCAAATTGGCGCCATAAGCGATGAAAATACCCTGTTCAGAATCCGGCGTTATGTGGTAATGGGTTAGGGACATTTTATCCGGTTTTATTTTTAAGAAAGTAATTTAAGATGAGTTTCTATCCTACGGACAAAATTGCCCTATTTATAGATGGTGCCAATCTTTATTCGGCCGCCAAGGCGCTTAATTTCGACATCGATTATCGTAAGCTCCTTGATGAGTTCCGCAAGCGCGGCATTCTTATCCGCGCCTATTATTACACCGCATTGGTCGAAGGTGACGACTATTCGCCCATCCGTCCGCTGGTGGACTGGCTTGATTATAACGGCTTCACCCTGATTACCAAAACCGCCAAGGAATATACAGACGCGCAAGGCCGTAAACGCTGGCGCGGCGATATGGATATTGAAATCGCCTGCGACATGCTGGAAATCGCCGAAAGCGCTGACCATCTGGTACTATTCTCCGGCGACGGTGATTTCCGCCGCCTGATCGAAGCCGTGCAGCGCAAAGGTTGCCGCGTCACAGTCATCTCAACCGTCAAATCCCAGCCCCCCATGACCTCTGATGAAC
>JBCEBX010000281.1:0-3115 GCA_039206455.1 Asticcacaulis sp. | reverse complement strand
AACGATGACTGTGCGGGAATATAATCGGAATGAGCGGCAAATCCGTCTGAATAACGGTCTGGACCTGACGATACAGGTCTTTGCGTTTTTCATAATTGATTTCCACCTGCGCGGCTTCCAGCAGACGGTCCACCTCAGGCGACGCATAGTGGGTTGGGTTGGTAAAAGGTATTCCGGGCTTGATTGACTTCGACCAGTAGAAGCGCTGAATGCCGATCGCCGGATCGAAATCGGACCCTGTTCCATAGGTATCCGTATCCCAGTCACGGGTAGTAAATTTCCGGTTGAGATAGCCCGACAGGGCTTCACTGCGCAGCTTAAGATCAATGCCGATTCTGGCCAGATCCTGACGAATATACTGCGCCACACGCGGATAAAGCGCCGATGGCGGCATCAGTTCATTGCGCAGCGTCAGGCGCACACCGTTTTCGTTACGCCGCAGACCTGCCGCCTCAAGCAAGGCCTCGGCCTTTTTCAGATCATAGTCATATTGCGGCAGGTTTGGCGCGTGCCATTCCGAACTTGGCGGGATGGGGGAGTCGGCAATTTCACCGCTGTTCAGCCAGATATTCCTGAAAAGGAAGTCCTTGTTGATGGCGTGAGCAAAGGCATGACGCACGCGACGGTCCTGAAGGGTCGGGTTATTAAGATTGAAACCGAAGCCGGAGAAATTGGCGGAATAGCCCTCTCCTTCAGTTTCGACCCACAGGTCAGGATTCTGCCTCAGGCGATCAATATCACTTAGGGGTACACCGCCGGAACTATAGTGAATGGCCCCGCTTTCGAGCGCCGCAACAGTGGCCGCACCGGCGGCGATAAAGCGGAATATCACCTTGTCGAGATAGGGGCGCGGCCCATCCCAATAGTTCGGATTACGCTTCAGCACCAGATGCTGCCCACGCGTCCAGCTTTCAAACTGAAACGGGCCTGTGCCGACAGGATTCACATTATGCGGATTGGTGAGGACATCCTTACCTTCATACAGATGTCGCGGCACAACCTGAGACGAACCGTCTGCCAGGGTAGCGAAAATATAGGGTACGGGCTGACTGAAATGCAGCACCACATCAAGTGGTGTCGGCGTTTCGATACGTTGCAGATTAGCTAGCGCCGTCTGACTGCGCGGATGATAAACCCGCCAGATTTCCCCCAGAGAATAGGCCACATCCGCAGAGGTAAAGGCCACTCCGTCATGCCATTTCACATCCGGACGTAATTTGATATGCGTGACCAGTCCGTCAGGGCTGAGTTCAGCCGACAACGCCAGCTTTGGCACCAGCTTGCCTTTGAAGTCGGTCGTAAACAGTCCGTCAAATATCTTGACCGAGACCGTTGATGCCGCCCCGTCAATTGATCCGGCGCTTGACAGGGCCAGAGGCTCACCCGTTTGCCCGACAATCAGTGTTCCACCGTTTACACCGCCACCTGCGGCCCCTCGCGTCTGCTTCTCACCTGACGGGCCGCAGCCTGTCAGCCCGAACAGACCTGCCACCCCAACCTGACCTAATAATATACGGCGTGAAACGCGCATGCTTTTATTTCCGAAAACAGACAGAGAAAATTAAACATGTTACCGAGCTTCACAAAAATCCATACTAATTAGATTTTATTTAAATCCCCCAAATTCATCTATGCAGCTCTCTGGCCACGTGGTCGCGACGCACAAAACAAACCCGTCAAGGTGATTATCCCGCCGCGCATCTATTAATATGCAAAATGGTTGGTTCTGACAGGCCACGCCGCGCCTATTATTCCGGTCAAATTCATTCCGGAGAGTACCTAATGGTCAGCCAAGCCAGACAAGTTGATGTGCACCTTCTTGAGAAAGAAGACTCTGAAGCCGTGTCGCCAAGGGTACAAAAATTTGAAGCCGCTGTACGCCGTTTACGGGACGGTGGCATTGAGGCCATCCTTCAGGCGACGCATGCGCTGCTGCCGAACATTGCCGCCCGCGCCAGCCATCATGACCGCACAGGCACCTATCCGTCAGAAACCTTTGAGGAACTCTGGCAAGCCGGCCTGACCTCCTTAAGCCTGCCAGTTGAACTGGGTGGCGTAGGCGCCACATTCACGGATACGGCCAAGGCTCTGCAACTGATTGCCACGGTGGACGGATCGACCGCTTTCCTGCTTAAGGCGCATGTATCGGGTTTGCGTGACGGCGGCCGCAACTGGCCCGAGCCTTTGCGCAGTGATTTTCACAAGGCCATTCTCGAAGGCCCCGCTCATCGCTCCGGTTCACGTTCGGATAAACAGGGCGGCTCAGCGGCACGTGGAGGCTTACCGCGCGCCACTGCCCAACTGATCACACAGGCTGACGGAAAAAAATATTGGAAAATCAATGCCCATAAGGCCTATGCTACCGGCAGTATCGAAGCCGGATGGTTTGGTGTCTGGGCAGCGACGGCCCCTGAAGATGGTGACATTCTGGTCGGCACCTTTCTTGTACCTGCCAATACACCGGGTTTTCAGGTGCTCGAAGGCTCCTGGGATCAGTTGGGAATGCGCGCCACTGTCAGCAATGACATTCTGCTTGAAGACGTTATTATCCCTCAGGAATATGCAATGGGACTGGCGCCGTTTGGCCAGAGAAATCCTGCCGATGCCCGCAACGCCATTACCCGTACAACAGACTGGACCTCGGCACTGGAAGCGGCGGTCTATAGCGGGCTGGCGATCGGCGCGCGCGACTGGCTGGTGCAGCATCTGAACGAACGCATCCCCGCAAGTCTTGGCAAACCCCTGTCCACCCTGCCCAAATTTCAGGAAGCCGTGGGTGAAATCGAGTTGCTGATCTATAACAACAAGCTGGTGATCGACGACATTTCACGCCGCATCGAGGCGCATGCCAACGGTACCGGCGAACCGGTAACCATGGTTGAGGGCGGGCTGGCGCGCGTCAAGGCCGTCCGTAATTCTCTTGAAGCTATCGATAAGGCGGTCAGTCTGGTGGGCAATGCCGGTCTGGCCTATCGCTACCCGCTGCAACGCCACTTCCGCGATATTTTGTGTGGCCGTGTGCATGAACCTCAGGCGGAAGTCCTCCTAACCCATAAGGGCAAGGCCGCTTTGGGTGTCTGATTTCAACCGCCCCATCATACAAGACAGGCTGATC
>JBCEBX010000280.1:0-12543 GCA_039206455.1 Asticcacaulis sp. | reverse complement strand
CCAACGCCGAAATGCTGGCCCAGCTGTTTCAGGCCGGAGCCGATGTCTTCCGCCTTAACTTCTCGCACGGCAGCCACGAAGATCACGGTCGCAACATCGACCTGATCCGCGCCCTTGAGGAAAAAACAAAGCGCCCCATCGGTATCCTTGCCGACGTTCAGGGGCCAAAACTGCGCGTAGGCCGCTTCATGGGCGGCGCCGTTGTCCTCAATCAGGGTCAGGAATTCCGCCTCGACCTTAACCCGACACCGGGAGACCTGCGCCGCGTCAACCTGCCCCATCCGGAAATCATCGCCGCCGCCCAGATAGGCTCCCACCTGCTGCTCGATGACGGCAAGCTGAAGCTGCGCGTCACCCATGTGCGCGAAGACCATCTGGAAACCGTAGTCATCAACGGCGGCCGCCTGTCTGACCGTAAGGGCGTCAATGTCCCTGACGTGGTGCTGCCCATTCCGGCCCTGACCACAAAGGACCGCGCCGACCTCGATTTCGCGCTTGAACGCGGCGTCGAATATATCGGCCTGAGCTTCGTGCAGCGCCCCGAAGATGTCCTTGAAGCCAAGGAAATCATCAAGGGCCGCGCCTGGGTTCTGTCGAAGCTCGAAAAGCCTCAGGCGCTTGATAATCTCGACGAAATTCTCGCCCTGTCTGACGCCGTCATGGTGGCGCGTGGTGACCTTGGGGTTGAACTGCCGCCCGAAGAAGTGCCTCTGGCGCAAAAGCGCATCATCAAGGCCGCCCGCAATCTGGGCAAGCCGGTAATCGTCGCCACCCAGATGCTGGAATCGATGATCTCCGCCCCGACGCCGACCCGCGCCGAAGCCTCTGACGTGGCCACCGCCGTGTTCGATGGCGCAGACGCCGTCATGCTGTCCGCCGAAACCGCCGCCGGTCAGTATCCCATTGAGGCCGTGACCATTATGGACCGCATCGTCGCCCGCGTCGAAAAGGACGAAGACTGGCGCAAGCAGACCGACGAACGCCGTCCGGCGCCCGAACCCGATATGTCCGGTGCCATTGCCGCCGCCTCGCGTCAGGTGGCTCAGACCATCAATGCCTCGGCCATTGTCGCCCTGACCAATTCCGCGGCTACGGCGCTGCGTGTGGCCCGCGAACGCCCAAGCTCACCTATCCTCGCCCTGTCGCCAAACATCGAAAGCACACGCCGTCTGGCGGTGACATGGGGCGTTCACGCTTCAACCGCGCCGGTCACACACTCGATGTCTGAAACCGTTCAGGTCGCCACCAAGATTGCGCGCACCGAAGGCATCTCCGAAGCCGGTCAGGAAATCGTCATTGTCGCCGGTATGCCGTTCGGCAAATCAGGCTCCACCAATGCTCTGCGCGTCGCCAAGGTGACCCGCACCCAGATCGAGGAACCGGAATTCCTTGACGACACGCCCGCCTGATTATCTGGCCAGCTAACCCCGATCATACCTCCCCATCTCAGATGGGGAGGTATGTGATTCAGCCTATGGCCTTATCGCTTCTTCAAACGGCCCTACCGGCAAGGCACTGTCATACAGCGTACAGGTCGGGCTATCGGCCCAGCAATAGCGCACATATTTCGCCGTCCCGACCGCCGGTCCGGTCAGGCGCACCTGATCCCCCGCAAGCGTTGCTGGCGCATACTGACAGGTTGAACGATCCTCTTCACACAGTTCAAAACTGATCGGGAAAGCGGTGCTGTAGGACACCAGAGTCCCGTCAATCTGACCGAAGCGGATCACCACCGTGCCTGCGGTACGCATTACCGACACCGGCACCGGCCCTGAACGGGTATGGCTGGCCTTATAGATCAGCGACTGCGCCGCCCGCGACAAACGCTTGCCAACGGTCGTTTTATCCAGCGGGTGAATGTCGTTCGGGTCACCAATATCCAGTGTCACCGCCAAAGCGGCATTACCATCCTTAGTGACCGCCTGACGCTGGGCTTCACGGATATGCGCCCACCAGGAGTCGACCGGTTTGGTCGGACGCGGCCCGAAATCAGCCAGTTGCACCACAAGGAACGGCAGGTCATCGCCGAACTGACCGCGCCAGTCCTTGAACAGTGCCGTCAGCAAGGCCTCATAGGTAAAAGGTTCACCGGCATTGGATTCGCCCTGATACCACAGCGCGCCTTTAAGGCCATAAGCCCCGATCGGCGCAATCATGCCGTTATACAGGGTCGTCTGGCCGCTGATATTACCCCAGGGCGCGCTTGGCGGGTTACGCTGATCGTGCGGCACACTATGGTAATGCCAGCCGTCATCGAGCGCCACTGAACTGCCATCAGCAAAGGTGATATGACGCGGCGTCTCCGAGAACAGTCCGCCATAACTCCACAGATCAAGCACATTGATAGTGATGACATTATCACCGGTCTTCAGCGTCCCCGCCGGTATCTTATAGACACGCGGCGTCGATGGCCCTGCGGTATAGCCGACCCCGACACCATTCACCCAGGTCTGGTCGATATCATCAATCGGCCCAAGGGTGAGCGTGGCATCGCCCTGCGCCTGAGCGGCCGATAGTTTCACACTTCTGGCGTACCACAGCGGCCCATTATAGGTTTTCAGTTCATCTATCCCCCAGTTCTCAAAATACTGGGTCACATCCGGCACTTTTGGCCATTTATTGACATCTTTGGGTAATGCACCCCACGGCGCACCCTCGCCGCCACTCGCGGCCCACCAACGGGCGAAATCATTGCCGAACTGGCCATAGGCCGCGGCTTCGTCCTCGCCATAAAGCTTAAGCAAATCAAGCGATTCTTCATGCCCCGGCACGGCGCGCAAACCCTGCTCGCTGATCCACGGGCGAATATTCGACCCGCCCCACGAGACATTAATCAGGCCAATCGGCACCTTTGTCGTCGTCTGCAGGTCACGGGCAAAAGTATAACATACCGCCGACCAGTGCGGCACAGTCTCCGGTGCCGCTTTCTGCCAGTGTACCGGCGTATTGAAGTGCGCAAGCGGCTTAAGACTGTCATGCTTTTCGACATTCAGATAGCGGATCGTGTCATTGGTTGACTCCGACGCCAGACTATCGGCCCCATAGGAACGATTGACCGGCCATTCCATATTTGACTGACCGGAACACAGAAAAACATCGCCAACCAGCACATCATTGACGACCTGAGTGGCACCGGCTGAGGTCTGCACCTCAAGCCGAAATGGCCCACCAGCAGACCTTGCAGGCAGGGTCGTTTGCCAACGCCCGTCAGTTCCCGCAATGGCATTTGTTGTCTCACCATCAAGCGACAGCGTAACCGTTTCGCCTGCCCCGGCCTGCCCCCATAGGGTTACAGGTTTATCCCGTTGCAAAACGGCATGATCCTGAAACATGTCCGCCAAAAGGGGTTTACTATCTGCCATTCCCCACGTGGGTAACAATAGCCCCGCCAGTGCCGCACCATAAATAAGCGCCCGCATCCGTCTTCTCCCGATATCGTTGTTTTGTCTTAAGCTTAACGCGCCAACCGCCTGACAGCAACGGAGAAAAATGCAGTTTTTTTAATGTCTTATAATTTAAATATTTGAAATACAAATACCGGCCACAACGGGGCAAACCTGCATTACGGCGAATTAATTGGATTTTTCCACCACAACAGGCGAAGCTGAAATCCACTGAGGAAACCATAAGAAAAATGTCTCTGTAATCATGTCACTGGCCCTATCCACCCTATTGTATGAATGGCGGCGCTATATGGCGGCGGTCATTGCGCTGGCTGTGGCGGGCCTGCTGGTTCTGGCACTGGTCGGTATGTTCATGGGTATCGGTAAATCCTTTACCGCAACCATAGACCGCTCGCCTGCCGACCTGATGGTGCTGCCGCCCGATTCCGACGGCTTTGGCTCGACCCAGCCGCGCCGCAACATCCCGACCCTGTTCCAGCACCCCGAAGTCGTAGAGGTCATGCCCTATACCCTGAGCTGGGCCTTCTGGCAGAACTTCCCGTCACCCGAACAGCCCATGCGCCGCGAAGGGGTGCAGGTTATTGTTGTTGACCCTATGGAAGGGGCCGTGACCCTACCTAACGATTTTCCTGAACATATTATTGTCGCCCTTCAGGAACCCTATTCGGTCATTCTCGATGCGACTTCGCTGAACAAGCTTGGGGTTAAGGTCGGCGACAAGGCCAATCTGAACGGCCGCACGGTTAATGTGCGCGGTACGGTCGATAATTACCCGAGCCTGTTCCAGTCGATGATCTTCACCTCGCGCCAGACCGCCAAGCTTCTGGGCATCTATAGCGAAGGCCCGCGCGTCGGTTCGTTGCTGGTTAAGCTGCGGGATCCAGCCCGCGCCGCCACCGTCGCCGAAGAACTCAACGCTATAGGTAAAGGACAATACAAGGCCTGGACACGCGATCAGCTGTCGCAGCAAAATCAGGCCGAGATGTTTAAAAACAGCTTCATCTCCATCATGCTCGGCTTCATGTTGCTGGTAGGTGTATTTATCGGTGTGGTCATTACCTGGCAGACCCTTCAAGGGGCCATTCTCGCCAATATCAAGGAGTTCGCTTCCCTTCGCGCTCTTGGGGTATCCATGGGCAGCCTGAGGCTGATCATCATGGAGCTAAGTTTCTGGGTTGGGGTTGCCGGTCTGGGACTGACCGCGGTTCTGGTGATCGGTGTCACCGCTCTGGCCAGACTGTTTAACCTCAGCATGTACTATCCTATGTGGGCCATCATCACGATCGCAATTATGCTTCTGGTGATCTCCGTCGTGTCGGGCCTTCTGTCGCTCGGCGTCCTCAAGAAAAGCCAGCCAGCGGATTTGTTACGATGACTCAAGAACTGGCGAACAAAAAACTGGCCATTGACGCCAAGGGCATAACCAAAGGCTACAAGATCGGCAAGACCCGTCAGGATGTCTTAAAAGACGTTGATTTCAACGCCTACCACGGTCAGGTAACCATGGTCATGGGGCCTTCAGGATCGGGCAAATCTACTCTGGTGGCCACTCTTTCCGGCCTCCTGAAGCCTGACGCTGGCGAAGTTATCGCGCTCGGTGAAAATCTCTGGACCAAGAAAAAAGCCAGGATCGACCGTTTCCGTCTCGATCACTGCGGCTTCATCTTTCAGGGCTTCAACCTGTTTCCCGCGCTCAATGCCACCCAGCAGGTCGAGCAGGTACTGAAATATTGCCGCGTGCCTAAATCCGAGGCCCGTAAACGCGCAAAAGCCGCCCTTACCGAGGTGGGCCTTGAAAAGCGCCTCAATCAGATGCCTTCTGCCCTTTCGGGTGGCGAAAAACAACGCGTGGCAATTGCCCGCGCCCTGTCGAAAAATCCGCAGCTTCTGTTTGCGGATGAGCCGACCTCGGCGCTCGATTCCGTGTCCGGTCAGGTGGTTATCAAACTCCTGCATCGTGCCGCTCACGAACAGGGTGCCGCGGTTATCTGTGTGACCCACGACCCGCGCCTCGAAGCCTATGCCGACCGCATTATCCATATGGAAGACGGTAAGATCCTAAGCGATCATTTCGTCAACAAGCCTTAAAGAAGCCCTCTCATGTCCGCTATGAAATCAGCCCCTCGCCCCTTTAAACGTCTCTGGCTTCCGGTTGCCGCCGTGCTGGCCCTGTCTGCCTGTGGCGCGCAACCTCCGGGCGGCGCCAAGCCCGGCACCGAGGTTAAGGCGCCTGAATCCCCTTTCGCCGCCATTGCCAATGGTAAGGTCGATGTCGAAGGCGGTGTCATCGAAGTCGCCGCCCGTCGTGCCGGTGTCGTCGAGGAAGTGCTGGTTCAGGAAGGCGATGAGGTCGTAAAGGGACAAATCCTTGCCCGTCAGGAAGCTGACCAGCCGCGTCTGGCGGTGAGCCGCGCCCGTTCTGCGGTCAACGAAGCCGTAACCGCCAAGGGTCTGACTCAGGTGCGCCTCGACAGCGCGCGGCGCGAATACAGACGCTATGAGGAACTGGCGAAATCGAACTTCGTCGCCGCGCAAAAGCTTGATGCCCAGCGCGACGCCATTCGCGAAGCCGAAGCCACGCTGGCCTCTCAGGATGCCGCCATTGCCTCGGCCCGTGCCGGTCTGGCGCAGTCGGAATATGATCTCGAACTGACGCTGGTACGTGCTCCGGTCGACGGGCGCATCGTCCGCCGCTACGCCAACCCCGGTGCCGGTGCTTCAACGCTGAACGTTTCGACCATGTTCGATCTTGAGCCGAAAACCGAGCGCATCATCCGTTCGGAAATCGTCGAAAGCTCCATCCCTGATGTCTCTATTGGTCAGGAAGCCGAAATCATCCCCGAAACCGATCAGTCAAAGGTCTATGTCGGCACGGTCAAGCGGGTCGCCGCCACCTTTGGTGCCCGCCGCCTGAAATCTGACGGCGGCAACGAAGCCTCCGATGAGCGCGTCGTCGAAGTCGTCGTATCGGCCGATGGCGTCCCATTCCTGATCGGCCAGCGCGTACTGGTGAAGTTCATGAAACCCGGTGAAAAGGCTGGCGTTAAACGCGAAGCGCCTCAGCCTGCAACACCGGCCAAAAAGTAAGAAACGGTGCCCCCTGTCAGCCTTAGCAAATCAGGTTGACAGGGCACCTCAGAGGGTGGTCATTTCCAGAACCTTTTGAGATGCCCGCATGCGCACCCTTTATCACCTTCTGGGCAACAATCTGGTTGCCAATATCACCAATTTCACGGTCTGGTTTGCCCTGACCTTCTGGACTTTTATAGAGACCCGGTCGGTCTTTGCCACCGGCATGATTGCGGGCGTTTATCTGGTATTCACCGCCGGCTTTGGCATCTGGCTCGGCAGTCTGGTGGATCACCATTCAAAAAAGCTGACCATGCTGGCCTCAAGCCTTGTGTCGGCTGTCTTTTACAGCCTGTCTCTGGCCCTGTTGATGGCCTTCCCTCAGGCGGCCTTCACCAATCCCTATGGCTACCCCCTCTGGGTGCTGGTGCTTCTGATTATGTTAGGCGTCATTGCGGGCAATATCCGCTCTATTGCCCTGCCTACGCTCGTCACCATTCTTGTGCCCGAAGATCGCAGAGATAAGGCCAATGGTCTGGTCGGCATGGTCACAGGCATAGGCTTTCTGACCACCTCGGTCATCAGCGGCTTTCTGGTGGCGTGGGGCGGTATGTTCGCCACGCTGATACTGGCAATTGCCTTTAGCCTGCTCTCGCTCGCCCATCTCGTCTTTGTCCCTGTCGATGAGCCACGACCCGATCCGACACCTGATAAGCCCTCAGCGCCTCGGCAGATTGATCTGAAGGGTACTATTAAGGTCATCGCCGCCGTACCGGGGCTTTTCGCACTGATCTTCTTTGCCACCTTTAACAATTTCCTCGGCGGAGTCTTTATGGCCCTGCTCGATGCCTATGGCCTGTCGCTGGTCTCAGTACAGACCTGGGGGCTGCTGTTCGGTGCGCTATCAAGCGCCTTTATCCTCAGCGGCATCATCATTTCCCGCACCGGACTGGGTCAAAATCCGGTGCGCACGCTTTTGCTGGTCAATCTGATCGTCTGGGGCGTCTGCTGCGTCTTTACACTGCAATCCTCCATCTGGCTGCTGGCTGGTGGCTGTTTCATCTGGATGCTTCTGGGCCCCTATGCTGAAGCAGCGGAAAATACCACCCTGCAAAAGGTTGTACCGCTTGAACGTCAGGGGCGGGTCTTTGGTTTTGCCCAGTCGGTTGAACAGGCGGCCTCACCTCTGACCGCTTTCCTGATTGGCCCTCTGACGCAATTTGTCGTCATTCCGTTTATGACGGACGGCACCGGCGCAGCGACAATTGGCAGCTGGTTCGGCACAGGCCCGGCACGCGGCATTGCGCTCGTCTTCACCCTTTCCGGCATCATCGGCGTACTGGTGACTATCTGGGCGTTTCGGTCGAAATATTATCGCCAGATTTCCACCGCCTATGCGCAACCGTCGCCAGTGACAGGCAAATAATTGCCTCACATTTCGTCTGTGATTTGTCCAGGTTTACGATTTTTGCGTCGCTCCAGAAACACCTTACGTTCGGCATCAGCGCGTTTGTGGTCTTCTATTCTGCTATAACCTGGCAGCCACGAAAGGGCTTCATCTACAGCTTCAAATATACGCCCCCCAAGGCCCATGCGACCCCGAAGGAAACGGAAGAGCTTATAGCCCGCCACCACTCCCCCCACAGTAAGGAAGACATAAATTAACCACTGGTTCTGTTGATGAAACCCCAAAAGCTCAAGGTTTAGATTCACCTGCATACCCCCTGCTCATCTATGCTCGCTTAATGCTCAACTAAACAAAACCTGTCGTCTATGCTTGCATAACTTTCGGAATTATCACCCCCCCCGAAGCGTGCCAAGCAATTGCTGCACATTGGCACGGCGCTCGGCCTTTCGCCGCCCTCGCGGAGCGATGAGCCAATAGCGCAGGCAACTTTGCCTTGGTGGGTGATCACGGCCAATGCCAATTCCGAGGCACCAACTTGTTACGTCATGTCAAAAGATGACATACGCCGCGTAGCATCACGTGACAAAGGTGGTCTGCAAGCCTTCTGGCTTGAGATACGCGATTATGAGCGGGACGAGTTTCGTGAGGCGTGGGGAAGTATGGCTTTACTAGGTAAAAATACTTAATTCACTCTCAAAATGCTTACTACACCTCATGACGGCCTGCCCTATAAGCGATCATACATTTGACGAAAGTAGTAACCACAAAGATATAATTCCTTCCAGTTGCGCCAGTAATTTGCCAAGGAGCACCTACATCCGCATCATTGCCATGATCGGCCGCGTTGCGTACATGCCCTAAGTACTTACCAATATTGAGTAACTTTTTTGGTATTTTGCCTTGTTGTTGTAGTTTGTCGAGCTTCCCATTAACCCCAGTGGCACCGGTTAAGTTTGCACTGCAATCTTGCGCGAACCAGTCCAAAAATGAGTCCACCGCATTTCCCGCGTGCAAAACCGCTTCTCGACCATTTCCACCAGCGGCATAACGTAAACTTGCGGAAAGTGGATTTATTACTTGATCGTGACTGATAAGATTCGCCGCTTCCTCTCCAAGCTCTTGTCGAACAGTATGAATAGCTTCGGCTATATCACGACTTCCTAGCGCCAATTCATCCAATAGAGCGCTCACGCCTAAAAGATCGCGTGTGTAAGCACTTCCGTGCCCAGCAATTAGAGCGCCGCTAAAAGTCGCAAGGCTCAGAAGCGTATCCTTGATCTCCTCTCGGTGACTATCAAGATCCAACCTTGTTTTGGTTCGTGCTGCTGCTGCCGCAGTATCACCCGTTGCTTCCAGTTCTTCCCGAAACACAAGAAATGGCTCAAAAGACTCAATCATTACCCTTAAAACCGCCGCTTTTTCCTTATCCTGTGGAGTTCTCAGCAATTTACATAGTGGGTTACCAATGGAATATTTCCCTGAAACAGCGTCAAACTTCGTCAGACCTAAGTCTGATGACAAATTTAAGGCTTTCTCAGTGAGTGCGATCGGCAAATCGGCAAATTCTGATACCGCATTAATCGCACTTTCACCATTCAAGGCGACAACCGCCTCAGATGCTGATATTACCTGTTCTGCGGTAGCTTGAAAAAAAGGACGTGGCAAGGATCTACTCCTTGTTGTCTAAGTCGTCAGCTTCATCTCGCGATTGACGAGAAAAATCATCGACAACCTTCCTGAGCTTAACGCCAAGATCATCCAGATCCTTTGCGTCACAATGAACTTCCACTTTTATTGAAATTGCAAAAGAGGAGTTTGCTTCAATCGTAATGCCACGATCCAATTTACTCTGATCAGAAATAGCCTCACGATAATCAGGACTCGGTGATATCTCTAGTGCAGTCATAGTTGGTGCAGTAGACGCCACAGGCCGTGCAACTGAGGTGCCGACTACCAATTTTCCTTCTTCCAGCTTGAGGCTACCAGCCCGTTTCAGAAAATCTACAACCGCCCCTGTTCCTGTAGTGGTGCCAGCCGTCTTAGACAGCCCAGCGCTATAGGCGATATGAGATTTCAAAGAGCTTTCATCCATGCCCTTTCGAATTCTTACCGCGGCTAATACACTCTTGAAAAATTCATTCTCACCAACAATATCCGCCAAAAGTAATTCTATTTCTTCGGGCATGTTATGCATAAGAGCCAAGCCAAGTTTTTGGCCAGTTTCTGTAGCGGCTTTCTTTGCGCCACCTTCCAGAACGCCTATACTTACAAGAAATCCGGCATTTCGGCTAATAATTGTTTCGTGAATGCCTGTAGACTTGCTTATATCAGCAAGTGAAGCTGACTTTCCAATACTGGTATAACCCTGAATGATCTTAAATATTTCATCCACAGATGATCCAGGAAGCTTAAATTTATCGTTGTTTTTTGCTTCTGTGGCAGCCATCGAATCATCCCTTATAAATGGAAACTCAAACATACACCCATTGACTTTACTTATTCAAGCAATGGTGGGGATGGTTGGATTCGCGCTTATAAATGGTTGTGAGGATACGTCCCACGTCGCTACTTATCTGCTACAAAAATACACCCATAATACAGTGCGTTAAGCGCGAAATTTCTATAAATTATTGAATAATTTGAAAATAAATTGGTGGTTGGAGGCGGGATCGAACCGCCGACCTGTGGGTTATGAATCCACCGCTCTAACCATCTGAGCTACCCAACCACATACACAACCCGACGGCACAATAGGCACACCGGAACCTGTGAAGCGCCGCCTATATCTAATCTGCGCCTAAGGTTCAAGCGTCGATTTCAGCTTATGCCCCGATTTCCTGCCCCACGTCGCGCAGAACAGCCGTTAGCCGCGCCTGTCCGGCCTTCTGATCATAGGTCTCAAGGGCATGAGCCTGTGCCTTGCGGGCGCGCTCAAGCGCCGCAGACCAGTCAGAAAATACCGCCTTAAGTCCCCCGGCCAGAGCCAGCGGATCTTCGGGCGGTACCATAAGCCCCAGTTCTCCGGCCTTAAGTATGGTCTTCGGGCCGTCGATATGGCTTGCGATCACCGGCACACCGGCGGCCATGGCCTCAGCGACCACCAGCCCGAAAGGCTCTACGCGTGACGGCAGTACAAACACATCAGCCTGCGCCAGAAAATCCTCTACCGGCGTGACCCAGCCTGAAAATTCAAGCTGCTCAGGCCCCAGCCCCAGACGCGCCGCCTGAGCGATAAGGGCGTCTTTTTCCGGCCCGTCACCGGCTATACGCAGCTTCACGCGCACACCTTCGTCGCGCAGACGCGCCACCGCTTCAAGTAAAACGTCAAAGCCCTTATTGACATGCAGCCGCCCCAGAACGCCAATCACCGGCACATCCTGAGGGGCCGCCTTAACCGATCGGCTGACCAAAGGCACAAAATCTTCAACCACCCGCACCTTAAGCGCCGGATAGGCCCGCTGCACGGCCCCAAGCACCGCGTCTGATACACATAACGCTTCGCGCACCTTGGACAGATCGCGCTTGAAACGAAAATTATGCACCACCGCCAGCGTCCGGTCGGCATAGCCAGACCATCCGTGCGCCGCCAGCGCAATGGCGCGATTGCCATGCGCTATGACACAGTCGGCCTGATGCCCGCGCGCGATCGACCTGAATTTAAGCGCTGCCAGAGGATCATAGCTAAAGCCGGTTTTCAGGGGTTGAAACGCCTTAAGGCCCGCCAGCACACCCTCAGGGTGCCCAACACTTAAGACGTCGAACCCTGCGGCCTCAAGGGCTTCGTGGTAACGCAGGGCCATGATCTCAAGGCCGCCACGCCCCTTAGCGGTCATAAGATTGATAATAGGCATAGACCGCTTCCGGTAAAACTAAATCTACGCAGCCTGTGCCGGTGAAACCGTGGCCGTCATCCCCCAATACCTGCCTTGGGCGTCACGATCCAGTCTTTCATACAGATGCACCAGATCATCGCGTGAGGCATAGGGCACCTGTGTCAGAAAGCGCTCGATCAGGCGTTCCTGAAACTGCAAAGGCTCAAGATAGCCCTGCTCGGCCTTTAACACCCTATAGGTTTCAAGCGCCGTCCGGAAGGTCTGGAACAGGCGGGCGGGCAAACCGGCCCGATCATAGATTGCCCGGAACCCCAACGGCCCTGCATCATGCACCATCAGGGCCGCACGCCCATGTGGCACGCCCGACATCACCGCCAGCGCATGTTCAAAGAAGGTCATCTGTCCGCGCGCCAGCGCCCGCAGCATCAGCGACGGCGTAAGTCGCTCCACACGCGCCAGATGCTGCGCCAGTTCTGCCGGATCGCGACGGGTGACGACCGGATCGTGCATCTCCAAAGCTGCCCGTTCCTGAGTCGCTTCCGCAAGCTTAGCAGCCACCTCAGGCGCCACCGCATGACGGCTGATAAGCTGCTGCCTGAGCGCCTCACCAACCACCTGCAGCAACGGCTCGGTTACCGAAGCGGGTAAGGCCTTACGATGCACCAGTGCACTTTGCACGATCTCAGATGTGCCGAACCGGTCAAAGACGCAGGCAAGGCTGCCGTCGTTAAAACAGGCATTGTCATTGGCGCAGGCAATAACCACGGCTTCCTCAACGCCATAGCTGGCCAGAGCCGATGTCACCGGCTCAGACAGGGTGTCACGCTTG
>JBCEBX010000279.1:1904-3153 GCA_039206455.1 Asticcacaulis sp. | reverse complement strand
GTGCCCCCTCCGTCGCTGGCCAAAATTAAAGAATTTTCGCCGCGACACCTCCCCCGCTCCGCAGGGGAGGATGTTAGGGCAGGATGGGTTTGAGCCAGTCGGGGAGCGTCAGGGTGACGGCGTGGCCTTCAACGGTCAGGTCGCCATCCATGCGGTCAAGCCGCATCAGGGCCAGTGAGCGGCCATTGGCGGAGGCAAGAATTTCACCGGCACGGCGATCACCTAGGAGGATTTCAGCGCCGAAGGAAAATGACGGGTGAGTGTGTGTCAGGGGCAGGAGACGGTTTTTGATTGTGCCGCGCCGCTTCATGCGTGACGTGGTTTCCTGACCCACGAAACAGCCTTTTTTGAAGTCAATCGCCCCTAAGACATCGAGATTGATGTCAATCGGATAGAGATACTCTTTGGGGAAGTCGGCCAGCGGATCAGCCAAATTATAGGTCAGGCGGTAATCCACATAGGCATCAAGGGGCGTGTCGGCGGTAAAATCGCCATAGCCGCGATAGAGGTCGCTGCGGCTGATAGCTGCGGCACGCGGGTCGGGCAGCAGGCCGGAAGCCTCACCGATAGCGGCGTAGACGCGGGCGTCGGGTTTGGAGAGCTTGATCTTCGCACGCAGCTTATAGAGGTTCAGGCGGTTATAAAGCTCGTCACGCAAGGCTTCGGGGACTTCGATCCACGCCTCTTCGGCATTAAGCGGGTGCAGGAAGAAATCACAGATCAGCTTGCCCTGAGGGGTTAGAATGCTGCCGTAATACAGGGGTGTGGCGGTATTATTTAAAACGTCCTGCAAAATGACTTCGGTATTCAGGCTTGTCTGGCCATTGAGGAAAACGGCCCAGTCAGGGCCGGTAAAACCAATCAGGGCGCGATGGGGCAGGGCGATCAGGGGCATGGGGGGCAATCAATGTATAAAACGATGGGGCTCTGAACTCTAAGATGAGGGTGTTTTTTCAGACGGCAAGTCGGATTATCGTTTTTAAGACATTCATATGGGTATATGTAGCGGACATCTGATGCTGAGAGACATACCATGCCCGCGACCTATGATCTGATTATCAAAAATGCCGACATCATCAATCACGCCGGACGGGGGGCGGGCGATATTGGTATTCGTGACGGGAAGTTTGCCGCTTTCGGCGATCTGTCTCAGGCGTCTGCGGCGGAGGTGTTTGACGCTTCGGGCCTTCTGGCCATGCCGGGGGTGATCGATACGCAGGTGCATTTCCGCGAACCCGGGCTGACCCAC
>JBCEBX010000279.1:0-1894 GCA_039206455.1 Asticcacaulis sp. | reverse complement strand
GCGGCGGTTCTGGGCGGGGTCGTGGCGGTGTTTGAAATGCCCAACACCAATCCGAACACGACGGATGTGGCGAATTTTGAGGACAAGATTAAACGCGCCCGTCACCGTATGCACTGTGACCATGCCTTCTATGTTGGCGGGACGCATGAGAATGTGACGCAACTGGGCGAGCTTGAACGCTTGCCCGGCTGCTGTGGCGTCAAGGTGTTTATGGGGGCCTCAACCGGCACACTTTTGATTGCCGATGACGAGGGCGTGTTTAACGTTCTGAAGAATGTCCGGCGTCGGGCGACCTTCCATTCCGAAGACGAATATCGTCTGGCGGAGCGTCGGGCTTTGGCGCGTGAAGGGGACTGGACGAGCCATGACTTTGTGCGTGACGCCCAGTCAGCCATTCAATCGACGCATCGTTTGGTGAAACTGGCGCGTGAGGCGGGTAAGCGTATTCACGTCCTGCATGTCACCACGGCTGAGGAAATCGAGTTTCTGGCGCAGAACAAGGATATTGCCACGGTGGAAATCACGCCGCAGCATCTGACTCTGGTGGCGCCTGAGGCCTATCAGCGCCTGAAGGGCTATGCGCAGATGAACCCGCCTATCCGTGACCAGTATCATGTCGATGGCCTGTGGCACGGGATCAATGGCGGTATTGCGGATGTGCTGGGGTCTGACCATGCGCCGCATACGATTGAAGAAAAATCAAAGCCCTATCCGGCGTCGCCTTCGGGTATGCCCGGTGTGCAGACCCTTTTGCCGGTTATGCTGACCCATGTGGCGGCGGGGCGCATGTCGCTTGAGCGGTTGGTGGATCTGACGTCTGCGGGGGCGCAGCGTGTGTTCGGTGTGGCGGGCAAGGGGCGTATGGCCGAGGGCTATGATGCCGATATCACGCTGGTCGATCTGAAGGAAAAGCGGGTCATTACCCATGCCCAGCAGCGGTCACGTTGTGGCTGGACGCCGTTTGATGGCTTTGAGGCCCACGGCTGGCCCAAGGCGACGATCGTGCGCGGCAAGGTGGTTATGCGTGACGATGAGATCGTCCTGCCGTCGCAGGGTGAGGCGTGCCGGTTTCAGGAAACCCTTTAGGGGGGCGCTCCCCCTTCCGTCAGTCCAGCCTCAGGTCTGGCCTGACACCGTCCCCGTAAACGGGGCAGGATGAAATAAAAAAAGCCTGCGAGGTGGTCCTCGCAGGCTTTTTTCAGGTCTGGCTATCGATCAGTCGTTGGCACCGACGGTGGACACATAGGTGCCGTTGCCGGGGATGGTGCAGGTTTCATAGCCACGGCTCTTAGCGATGTTACAGGAAACGATCGCGCCGAAGCCTTTGCGGGATTTCAGCAGATCGGCGATGTAGCCGCGCTTGTTGGTGCAGGCGATTTCGAGGATCACGGCATCATCATCGGCAATACCGACGTAGCGGATTTCCTTGACGTCACAGTCTTTTTTCTCAGCCTTGGCCAGGGCGTCGATGTTTTTCATCAGAACGTCTTCGGTGACAAATTCACAGGCGCGGTTACGGCCCGCAGCCGTGTAGCAGTCGAAGATATCTGCCTGAGACGTGCTGCCCGGATTAGGGATGAAAGCCATTACGCCATAGGTTTGTTCGGGGCACTGGAATTCGATCAGGTCGCGGTTGGTGCCTGTCTGGGTGCCAAGAACCTTATAGTCGCTGACGGTGCAGGTACGGCCTGCGGCTTTCAGGGTGTTGGCAAGCTTGGTATTGGCTTCCTGCTCAAGGGCGGCTGAGTCCGTGTACTGGCAAGGGCCGAGCGTACCGGCGCGGTCACAGCCGACGGTGGTTTTGAAGGTGCCCTGAAGGTCGGTGGCGACAAGGAAGCCCGGCTCATTGGCACAGCCGATTCGAAGCTAACCGCGCCAAGGTCGTCGAAATGTA
>JBCEBX010000278.1:0-3161 GCA_039206455.1 Asticcacaulis sp. | reverse complement strand
AATTTCGTAACGGTTTCTGCGTGTGCATCTTCTACAAACGCTATTTATGATGCCGGTTATGCGGCCAGCAGCCGGTTTTACGCCGCCACCCATGAGGTATTAGGCATGACACCCACAACCTATAAACAAGGCGGCCCAGACACGGACATCCATTTCGCTGTCGGGGAATGTTCTCTGGGCAGCATACTTGTGGCCCGCAGCCCCAAAGGTATCTGCGCCATCACACTCGGCGATAGCCCTGAGCCACTTATCCGTGACCTTCAGGATCGCTTCCCCAAAGCCAATCTGATCGGTGGCGACGCAGGCTATGAGCAATGGATTGCGACGGTCATAGGCTTTGTCGATGCCCCACATATCGGCCTCAATCTGCCGCTTGATATTCGCGGCACCGCCTTCCAGCAACGGGTCTGGCAGGCGCTTCGGGATATTCCGGCAGGCACAACCGCCAGCTATAGCGACATAGCCCGCAGCATGGGCACCCCCAAGGCAGTGCGCGCCGTGGCACGCGCCTGTGCCGCCAATGCGCTTGCGGTGGTAATCCCTTGCCACCGCGTCGTGCGCACGGACGGCAGCCTGTCCGGCTATCGCTGGGGCGTGGAACGCAAGCGGCAACTGCTGTTAAGCGAAGGGCGCCCGATAGGGTCTTAAGTGTATGAGCCCATATATCGGACGCTCCCCCAACTATCTTTAAGGTCTCCGTTTACTAGGTTGCGTCGACGATGGCCTTGAAGCTTATATACACAAAACAACAGCCTGCCTTTTCAGCAACAGTTTTACGCCATGTATCCTGCGCGCAAAACAGGTACGTCCCGATTAGGGTCTGGTGATGCGTCCGTCACTTAAGGTAATGCGTCTTGTGCAACGATTGGCAACATTTTCGTCATGCGTACAGATGAGGAAGGTTGTTCCATCCTCCTCATTCACCTCGCGCATAAGACTGGGCACACGATCCGCTGATTCACGGTCAAGGTTACCTGTAGGCTCATCAGCGATCACAAGATCAGGGGCGTTCATCAGGGCGCGGGCTATGGCGACGCGCTGCTTCTGACCGCCCGAAAGGCGCGTTGCCCGAAAATCCACGCGATCAGACAGGCCCACGCGATGCAGCAGATTTGCAGCGCGCTCACGCATATCGCGTGAAATACCCCCCGCCGGTGCCGCCGCCGGGAAAGCGACATTCTCAATCGCTGTGAAATCGGGCAAAAGATGATGGAACTGAAAGACAAACCCCAGACTGTCGTTACGTATATGGGCGCGCTTCGTCTCCGAGAGATTATCAATTGCCCGCCCGTTAAGGGCTATCGTGCCTTCGGTCGGCTGCAACAGTAGCCCGATGATGGAGAGCAGGGTTGATTTCCCTGACCCTGAGGCCCCAAGCAGAGCCACCATTTCCCCCGGTTCAAGGTCAAGGTCGATGCCTTTCAGCACCTCGGTTTCTTCATCGCCGTTGCGAAAGGTTTTTTTTATGCCGCGGGCTTCGAGCAGTCGGGTCATTGCTGGATAGCCTCCAGCGGGTCAATACGCGACGCCTGACGGGCGGGCAGGACGGAGGCAATTACGGCCCCCAGTGTCGTCAGCAATACTGCGGCGACATAGCCTCCCTGCTCAGGGGCGATAGGCAGGATGGGCGAACCGTCGGGTTTGGTGATGCTGGCCAGCCAGCTACATAACCCATATCCGGTCAGACACCCAATACTGGCACCCGTCAGGCCGATAATCAGGCCTTGCAGAAGAAATATCCATGCAATGAAGCCTGACGGAATGCCAAAGGCCCGCATGATGCCGACTTCAGAGCGGCGGCGATAGGCCGACAACACCAGAGCGCTGGCCACGCCAATGACAATCGAAATAAGCGAAAATATCTGAATGAGCGTACCGGTTTGCCCTTGCGCGGTAAGGGCGTCCTCCAGATCAAGGTTTTTGGCCTGCCATGAGGTGGCCCTGAGACCTGTGGCCTCCCCCAGAAAATCGGCCTCTATCCGCGCCGTATTTGCGTCCTTAAGCTTTATTTCAATCTTGGTGACGCCCGCAGGCAGGTCAAACAAGGCACGCGCCGTTTGCAGAGATAAAAAGGCCACCCGTTCATCAAGACTTTGCAAGCCGGTTCGGTAAATACCTTTCACCGTCAACTGGCGTTCCGACATACGGTCGCTGCGCAGAAGCACGACCTGACCGGCATAAAGCCCCATGTCCTGAGACAGACGCTCCCCCACCAGTATACCGTCAGCTCCCAGGGCACTTTCACCGCTGATAATCTTTGTAGAAACAGGTGTGATGGCGTCAATGCCTTGCGCCTCAAGGCCTATGATCTCCACCTGCGCCACGGCCTCTCCGCGCACCAGAAACCCGCTGCCGGTGATCTGCGGACTGATGGCGGCGACTGAGGGTTGGCTACGCAGAAGCTCGACAACGCTCTGCCAGTCACGTATCTGGCGGCGCTGCACGGTTGAAACAAGGGCCGCCGATTCCACGGGATGACTACCGGCAAGGACACGCGCCACCCTTATCGGCGGATCAAGGGTCACATGGGCGCTGTTGCCTGTCACCTCGTCCGTCAACCGCACTGCCAGACCGGCAATGAGTGCCGTAATGAAGACGAATACGGTTACGCCCAGAGCGACGCCTGCCACCAGCAACAGGGTTTGTAACGGATTGGAAAGCAGGTAGCGTCGGGCGACGGTAAAAGCAAACATCAGATCAGCGTCCGCTCGCGATAACCGGTTTGACACGCTGTCCTTCGCGCACGGAGACAGGGTCGCGCACAATACGGTCTCCGGCTTTCAATCCGCTTTCGACAACCGCGTTTACGGATGGCCAGCGCAGGATCGTCACCTTGCGTGAGCGTGCCACATTATCCTTATCGACCACTAGCACCCGCGGATCGGCGGTTGCATCGAGAATGGTGTTGCGTGGAATCACTATGGCGTCCTTACGCTCACCTATCACCACGGTCACATCCACCGACCGTCCCGCCGGCAGATCCGCTCCACTATCCGGTGCCAGTTTAATCTGACGGCCACCGGTCGCCTGATCGACACGTGGGGACACCTCAAGCACACGGGCCGGAAAAATGGCTTCGGAACCGGAAAGCGCCGCCCGTGCATTTAGTCCCGCCACCAGATCATCTGCAGGCCGAGCCCCATGATCAGAACGATCAACGG
>JBCEBX010000277.1:0-12661 GCA_039206455.1 Asticcacaulis sp. | reverse complement strand
GGTATAGACCGAGCTGCCGTGATCGGACGGATTGATATTGTCCTTGACGCCATCCTGATTGGTATGGGTGATCAGTTCCAGCCCCAGACGCTTGGCCGTCTCATCGCGAAACGAGATCATTTCCCTGAACTTCCATGTCGTATCGACATGCAGAAGCGGGAAGGGGGGCTTGGAGGGATAAAAGGCTTTCATGGCCAGATGCAGCATGACCGCTGAATCCTTGCCGATGGAATAGAGCATGACCGGATTTTTAAATTCGGCCGCCACTTCACGCATGATGAAGATCGACTCTGCCTCAAGCCGGCGCAAATGCGTCAGGCGATCCGTACTAAGTTCCATGCCGTACATACTCTCAGAAGGTGCGTAACCGCCCTGCCCAGATTAATGTCCGGGCGCAGGTGATCTTATCTTTAGCGCGGGTTTTAGCCGCAGGGCACTTACGCTGCAAACGTATAAGCCTGTCGCTTTGAGTCAGCTAATCTAAAGAATGGCCAGATCCGGATCGCCGAAAGCCACAAAATTCGGATTGGCGAAATCGGTATCCTGAGGCTGGTTCCGCTTGCCATAAAGGAAGGGTGTGCCGTCAAGGTGGGTGACCTTGCCGCCAGCGGCATTCAGGACCGCATGGCCCGCGGCAGTGTCCCATTCCATGGTGCGGCCAAGGCGTGGATAGATGTCGGCCTCACCTGTGGCCAGCAGGCAGAACTTAAGGGATGAACCTGCGGAGACAAAGTCACTGACCTTATAAGCCTTGAGCCAGTCTTGTGTTTCTTGAGCGCCGTGCGAGCGGCTGCCTATGGCCAGAAGGCCTTCAGGTTGCGCGGGGCGCACATGAATGGGGCGGGTGTTGTCGATATGGCCGTTGACGATTTCGCCAGTGAACGCACCAGTGTCCTGTGCGCCCCAGAAGATGCGGCCCAAAGCGGGGGCATAGACGACACCGGCTATGGGTATGCCGTTTTCGATCAGGGCGATATTGACGGTAAATTCGCCATTGCGCGAGATGAACTCTTTGGTGCCATCAAGCGGATCGACCAGAAAAAAGCGCTGACCGATGTCGGGGAGGCGTCCGGCGGCGGCTTCTTCTTCGGCAACAACCGGTATGTCGGGTGTCAGGGCAGCGAGCCCTTTGAGGATGATAGCTTCTGCGGCGCGGTCGGCTTCGGTGACCGGTGAGGCGTCGGACTTGGTTTCAACCGCGAAGCCTTGATCATAAAGGCGCATAATTTCAGCACCGGCTTCAAGGGCAATGGGGTTCAGGTTCATGTCTATTGTTTTCCGTTCCAGATGTGGATTCGGCCATAGCACTGCGACGAACAGGGTCAAGCTTATAAATGTCGGGCTTTGCACTTAAGGCCGACTGAAACTATAATGCCGCATTCTGTTAAGCCGCAAAGGTCCTTATGTCCGGCCCCCTGCAAAATCTTCTGGCGTCCCTGCATCAGTTTCTGGTCAAGCGGCGTATCCGAAAGATGTCTAAAGGCTGGCCTGTAGCCGCAGCAAGCCAAAGGCCAATCCGGCCTGTAATATGTGTGACCGGCTTTTTCAACGAGACTCTGGGCATTGGTCGGGGGGCGCACATGACAGCGGCGGCGCTGCGCGAAGCTGGGTATCCGGTGACATGTGAGGATTTGCGTCCTTTGCATCGTAAGCTTTTAAGCCGGAAACCGGAGGCTTTATCGGGGGCGCCGGAGGTCTGGCTGATTCACGCTAATCCACCGGAAACCTGTATTGCCCTTCTGACACAGGATGCGGATTCATGGCGGCATACCTATCGTATTGGGTACTGGGTATGGGAAACGGACAGGGTGCCTTCGGATTGGCTATGGTCCGCTCAGTTTTTGCACGAAATATGGGTGCCAAGTGATTTTGTCCGTGAGGCGTTCGCGCGAAGTTTCAAGGCTGGTAATCACATGGCACAGGTCGAAAAGCTCAGGGTGATGCCGCATCCGGTTAAGGTGCCTGAGGTTGCGCCGGTAGGGCAAACAGGCAAGGTGACTTGCCTGACCCTGTTTGATCCACGTAGCAGCCTGACGCGTAAAAATCCGGAGGCTGCGATTAAGGCCTGGCGCATTGCTTTTCCCCAAGCTTCTGAGCGGGCGCGGTTAATCGTCAAAACCCTCTCGGATGCCGAACAATATCCCGCCTGTCAGGCGCTGATGCGTCAGGTTTCAAACCGGCCAGATATTGAGTTCTTATGTAAGACACTGGATGAGGCGGGCACTGAGGCATTAATCGCGGAAAGCCATATTGTGCTTTCTTTGCATCGTGGTGAAGGGTTTGGCTTGCCCCTGGCCGAAGCCATGGCAATGGGCAAGGCGGTACTGGCAACGGGATGGTCGGGTAATATGGCGTTTATGACCCCGGAAAACAGTATTGTCGTCCCATTTGAACGCGTGCCCGCCGACAAGCGGCATAATGGCCCTGAGGCGCAATGGGCAGAACCGGATATAGAGGCGGCTGCCGGGAGCCTGAAGCTATTGGTAGCGGATGAGGCCTTGCGCTGTAAGCTGGGGATGCAGGCGCGGGAAGACATCCACGTGCTTAGAAGTGCGTGGGCCACGTCTAATCTGTTTCAGTAAGGCCTGATCTTCTGCCAATGGGCGGCGGTACGGATCAGGGTGTCAAGATCACTGAGGCGGGGTGTCCAGTCGAGGTTTTCACGGATATGGCGGACATCGGCGACCAGTATCTCAGGATCACCTGCGCGGCGGGGGCCGAAGCTGTGGGGGACGGATATGCCCAGAACTTCCTCGGCTTTTTTGATGACCTCAAGTACGCTGAAGCCTGAGCCTGTACCGACATTAAACGTTTCGTTGTCGCCTCCGGCCAGCAGGCGCTCAATGGCCGCCACATGCGCGGTCGCCAGATCAACGACATGGATATAGTCACGCACCGGCGTGCCGTCGGGCGTGTCATAGTCGGTGCCAAATACGGTCAACGGCTTGCCCCTGCCCAGTGCGGCCTGACACATTAACGGGATCAGGTGGGTTTCGCAGGCATGGCTTTCGCCGACCTCACCGTCAGGGTCAGCCCCTGCGGCATTGAAATAACGCAGAACCGTATATTTCAGGCCGTGGGCTGCCGACAACCAGTGCAGGGCCTGCTCGAAAGCCAGCTTGCTGGCGCCGTAAGGATTGATCGGCTGCTTGGGGTGGCTTTCGGCAATCAGGCGGGTTTCGGGATTGCCATAGACGGCGGCGGTTGACGAGAAAACCAGCGCTTTGACGCCACCGTCAACGAGGGCTGAGGCAAACTGCGTCGCGGCGGCGACATTGTTGAGATAATATTTCGCCGGATCACGCACACTCTCACCGACCAGACTAAAGGCGGCGAAGTGGATGGCTGCCTTGATGTCATGGGTGCGAATAGCGTCTGCTATGGCGGCATGGTCGGTCAGGTCAGCCTGAACGAAGGGCCCCCATCTGACCGCCTCGGCATAGCCGGTCGACAGATTGTCTAGCACCACAGGCGTGAAGCCTGATTGTGCCAGAACCTTGCAGGTCTGCGAGCCGATATAGCCCGCACCACCGGCGACCAGAACCGCGCCCCTGGTCATGGTTATATTTCCTGATTGAAAGCGCCGACTTCGGGATGGTTAGCCAGTCGCGGCTTAACCTCTTTGCGGAACAGGTCGCGCATATCATCGGCGGAGTTGAGGGATTCAACCACGACCACCAGTTCAGGCTTATTGGAGGAGGCCCGTACCAGTACCCATGAGCCGTCTTCAAGATGCACACGGGCGCCATTGACGGTGATGACTTCGGTGATCTTGCGGCCGAGGATTTCACCGCCTGCGGCATGCAGGGCGACATATTCGGCAACGATCTTATCAAGGACGCCGTATTTCAGTTCATCGGCGCAATGCGGCGACATGGTCAGGGACGTATAGGCCACCGGCAGGGCCGCTTTCAGTTCGCTCAAACGCTTGCCCGGATTACGCTCCAGCATGGCCAGAACCGCCGCCGCGGCGACAATCCCGTCGTCATAGCCCAGACCGATCGGATTGTTGAAGAAGAAGTGACCGGACTTTTCAAAACCAGCCAGTGCCTTCAGTTCCGAGGTCTTGCGCTTGATGTAGGAGTGGCCGGTCTTCCAGTAGACGGTATTCGCGCCATTGGCCTTAAGGACTGCGTCGGTGGCGTAAAGGCCGGTCGATTTGACATCGACGACAAAGGTCGCGTCCTTATGGATGGCCGACAGGTCGCGCGCCAGCATCAGGCCGATCTTGTCAGCGAAAATCTCTTCGCCGGTATCATCGACCACACCGCAACGGTCGCCGTCACCATCAAAACCCAGCGCCAGATCAGCGCCATGTTCTTTGACGGCCTTGGCCATCTCCTGAAGCATGTGGTGATCTTCCGGGTTCGGATTATATTTCGGGAAGGTGTTATCAAGCTCGCAGTCCATCTCGATAACCTCGGCACCCATGGCGCGCAAAGCCTGAGGGGCAAAGGCACCGGCGGTGCCGTTGCCACAGGCGCAGATGACCTTAAGGGGGCGGGTTAGCTTAGCCTTGGAGGACGCATCCGCCAGATAGCGTTCTTGTACACCGGTGACGCGTTTCAGGACGCCACCCGCCCGTTCCACGCCCGTGCCAGACATGACGATTTCCTTCAGGCGACCGATTTCGTCCGGCCCGAAGGTCAGGGGGGCCTGCGTACCCATCTTGACGCCGGTCCAGCCGTTTTCATTGTGGCTGGCGGTGACCATAGCCACAGCAGGGGCATCCAGATCGAACTGGGCGAAATAGGCAATGGGCGACAGACAAAGCCCGATGTCCAGCACCTCGACACCGGACTGAAGCAGGCCGATGATCAGGGCATTCTTGATATTGGTCGAATAGGAGCGGTAGTCGTGGCCGACGACGATACGGGGTTTGATGCCCTGCTCGTGAATATAGGTGCCAAGGCCAAGCCCCAGTGCCTGAATGCCCAGCAGGTTGATTTCCTGCCCGAAGATCCAGCGGGCATCATATTCGCGGAAGCCGGTGGTCTTGACGAAGGCTTCGGTCTCAAACGCAAAACTGTTGGGAACCAGATCGGTGCGGGGCAGTAAGGACATGCAAAGGAATCCGTGAAAATGAATTAGCTAAAAAGAGGGGACAGCGCTTCACGCGCGGCGTCTTTGAGATCGTCGCGTTTCAGTGCCAGAGCGACATTGGCGCGCAGAAGGCCGATCTTGTCGCCGCAGTCATAGGTCACGCCGTCATATTCCAGCGCGTGAAAGCTCTGCGTCTGCATCAGGCGGAACATGGAATCGGTGAGCTGAATCTCGCCACCGGCCCCTCTGTCCTGCGTTTCCAGAAGGTCGAAGATTTCCGGCTGAAGAATATAGCGGCCTGAGACAATCAGATTGGACGGGGCTGTGCCTTTGGCAGGCTTTTCGACCATGCCGGTCATGCGGTTCAGGCGGCCTTCGCGGGTTTCAAGCGCGACCACACCATATTGATGGGTCTGATCTTCGGGCACGGCTTCGACGACAATGATATTGCTGCCGGTCTGCGCGTAGGCGTCGATGGCCTGTTTCAGGACGGGGGTTTCAGCATCCATCACCATGTCCGGCAGGATAACCGCAAAGGGTTCATCGCCGATCAGATCGCGTGCACACCAGACCGCATGCCCGAGGCCAAGTGGCTGCATCTGGCGGACAAAGCTCATTTCCCCCGGACGCGGCAATTCCGCGAGCATGGCCTCAAGGATATCGGTCTTGCCCTTTGCCTTTAGCTGGGCCTCAAGCTCTACCTGATGGTCGAAGTAATCCTCGATGGCCCCTTTGAAGCGGCCGGTGACAAAGATGATATGCTCAATGCCTGCGGCACGGGCTTCTTCGACAACATAGGACAGAATGGGGCGATCGACCACATTCAGTAATTCCTTCGGGGTGACCTTAGTGCCGGGCAGAACCCGTGTGCCTAATCCAGCGACAGGTATAACGGCCTTGCGAACCTTACGATGTAACAAACTTCAACCTCAGATATTGAATGGTTCTAATGGTCTTAATAAATGGGGACGCCTTAAAGGCCCTTAGTCTAGGGCCTCAAAGCCTAAACGGCAACGCCAACTTGCAAGAAAGCTGTTGTGTCCGGCGTCTCAGGCCCTAAGCACCTCATCAATCGCGCAGATAATGTGATAAAGCGTCGAGGCCGGAGCGGGTTCGTCGACTAGGGTGCCATCAGGGGTGATGCGGTCAAGATAAAGGCCGGGTGTTTTAGTTTTCAGGAAAAGCCCCAGACCATCAATGGCGGCTTCCAGTTTTTCGCTCAACCTTATCCGCTCAAGGGGGGAGGTTGTGATCGAAAGCAGGGCCACATAGGCTTTCATGCGCTCGGTTTGCGACCACAGACGGGCCTTTTGATCCTTGGGCGAAAAATCATCCCATAGTTCAAAGATCGTGACATTGCGTTTGTGGTCGGTGCCAAAGTCTTCGGCGATTTCAATCAGTCGGCGCGCGGGCGCGATAAAACGGTTATCACCGGAAATTCTGGCCCAGCGTATCAGCAGCCAGGACCACTCAAACTGATGTCCGGGCTCGATGATGCGTCCCATCTCGCCCGCGACCGGATTCCAGTCGCCGTCGAAATATTCACGCAAGGCCCCTGTTTGCGGGTGGAGGAACTTATCGAGACAGAGTTCGGCGATTTCGGCGGCAATGTTGTGCCATGTCTGATCGCCACCGGCTTCGATCCATGCCAGAGAGGCTTCGAACATGTGCATATGCGGATTGGTTTTAAGGGGTAGTGAGCGGGGGCTGGATTCCTCGAAACCGCGCACGGGGTGTTTGTAGGTGCTCAGCAGCCGCTCACGGATAAGCAGTGCTTTTTGCTCAAAGGTCTTGTCCTGAGGATTGACGTGAAAAGCACTGGCATAGGCCAGAAGAGCAAAGGCATGATCATAGAAATCAAAATCGGCCTTGAGAACTTCACCATCGGGGGTCAGTACGGCAGCAACCAGCCCGTCTTTTGTGGCCGCAGGGCCTGACAGCCAGTCAAGACCATGACGGATCATGGCGTCTGTTTCGCCTGTGTAACCCATGCGTTTCGCCAGAGCATAGGCATAGACCTGCCGGGCCGCAACACGGGTGCGGCGGTTATCAGTGGTTGGCACACCATCCTGCCCCAGTTTTTCATGCACACCGCCGCGCACATGATCCGCGCCGGCTGTCCACCAAATCGGTAAAGCCTGATCAAACAGCCAAGACCTCAAAGTTGCTGCTTTGGTTGCAAAACTGTCATTCGATCGGCTCATATTTTGTCCTTCTGAATTATTCGGTTGCTGTCGTACTGGTAGGCTTGATTGCAAATTAACTGAGATAAGGGCAAATCGTTAATTTGAACTGGAGGCATAATATTACGATTATATTTTTTTGGCATGTGATGGCCAAAGTGATAAAAATCCTGCTTTACACTTCGTCCCTAGTTTCAAATGTCAGCGCCGCAAGTTCTGTACTGAATTTTATGTTGAATTTTGACTTGATGGCTATGGGCTCAATTCTGCCCAAATTGAGGGCCTGCGTTATAAGGTATTTAGTCGTTGAAGCGAGAACTTATTTTTTCTGCTGTGCGTTGCCCTGGATCTGCAAATTGTGATCTTAAAGGCCCTTACCGGTTTACTCTACCTTCGGGGTTTCCCAAGATAGCGAGGTGTAGTTTTGAAGGTAATTTTGATATTACGTCAGCTTCAATTCTATCATTTATTCTATTCTCGCCTTCATCAGTACACATGAAGCCGAATATTTTGCGTGGTGATACTGGTTTTCCGTCTATTCACCTGGTGAATGCGGAAGGCACCGTATTTCGTTTTGCACGGGGGAATTTGAAGGATTTTTTTGATTTTAGAAAGGCAAATACGCCGCAGCGGATCAAGCTGCCTGTTTCTTCATTCGTCTATGACAAGGATCTGAAAAATAACGTGCTTCCTAGGGGGGATTTTTTTGAACAGGGTATAGTGAAGATATATTTTGATTTTTTAAAACATGAGAACTACTCCATTGATATGGAAATTTCCAATTTTGAATTGGACGAGATTAAAGAAAAATCTATAATAGATGTTCAAAGCGTAGTAAATTTTGAAAGAACTTCTCAGACATTTAATTATTCTAAATTTTCTACAAGAGTGTCTATGATGTCATTTGCGGTTTCGCTGACTTCTTCTGGCATTTATTTAAATATGATTGGAAATATACTTTCTATTGATATCGTTTCAAGTGGTAATATTTTAAATACTATAAGTGTTATATTATCAGAAGAGAGTAAATCAATTAAATTTGAGCTGCCGAAAATAGGGGCTTATTGGATGAGGGCGTCCATTTTTAATGAAATGGGTGAGGTATGTGCGCAATCCAATTGGCCTATAGTTAGGGTTTTTCCTTCTGCATCCAGTGGTTTGCCTGATGTCCTTGGGGTGTCAGACTCCTTTTGTTATGATCAGATTGCGGCGCTAGGCGGGAGTTGGGACCGTGCGGTGCTAACGCTGGATGCCATTCCTGCTCCAAAAGGGTGTCTACATTTTAATCCGGGCACAGAACCGCTTCCCATGTTGCCTCCTGGCACAGGTAAGCGGCGGGTTATGGCTGTTTTTGGTATGTCTAAGTGGCTTTCGTCCAAGGCTGACGCTTGGGACTATAGCCGATATGGCCCCTCGGATTGGTCTGCTTACTATGATTTGGTATTCAAGTTGGTCGAATACGCGTATAAATCCGGTGTAACGCATTATGAGGTGTGGAATGAAGCCACGGCGCTTGGCCACTGGAATGATGACTTTCAAACTCTAATGAAGCTACATGAAGTCACGGCGAGTGCGGCCCGAGCAGCTGTTCCGGAGATGAAAATTTTAGGAGCATGCACCCACACATGGACTTACGAATATATTGAAAAGTTCTTAAAAGCAGGTGGTGCTGATCATTGTGATGGTATTGCTATTCATGGATATACATATCAACCTGAGGAATTTGTTGATCAGTTTGATATGGTCGAGAAACTTTTAAGGAAATACACTTCGCATAAACCTGATTTCGGCGCATATATTACTGAAATTGGTTTTAGGGTGCCGGCATTTTCTGAAGATGACCAAGCCTACTGGTTTATAATTTATACCTTGGAGACAGCGGCGCGTAATCTTTTCAAGGCCATACTGTGGTTCAGATTTGCCAACAGGCGACCTGAGATCCGGTCCGGCTATCGGCAGGATGCATCAGCTGGCTACGCCATGACGGGTTACAATGATACCTATTGCCGGCCTGCTCTCGCTGGATATTCTGTCGTTGAACGGTTGCTAGGCCGTGCCGATGATGTACATGCAACAGGGAGCGCGGAGCAGCGCACCTATAAATTTTATGAAAATGGATGTCTTTTTGCCATAGTATCCAGGTCATTTGACGTTGCCCATTTAGATCCGGCTTTTAAACATCCGTGCATCAAGTTCTCAACCCTGTCAAAAGCCGCAGCTACCCTATATATAGCGATCGCTCCATAGAAACTGGACGTGATCCGGCGATTGATTTTATAGGATTTCGGAGGCGGTGAATGGCAATTTACTCTCACTATTCGGATTGCCGGATAACAATTATGACGTCTATAGGCGTAAAAGCTGTGGGCTAAATTATTTTCGGGGCACGTGCTGAAACTGTGTTTCACGTGTGAATGATTGAAAGACTAATTATGAAGATTGCAGTATCAGGCATAGGGTATGTCGGCCTCTCAAACGCTATCTTGCTGGCACAGAATAATGAGGTTGTGGCGCTGGATATAGTGCCTGAACGGGTTGAGGCGCTCAATAACCGGATTTCGCCCATATCTGATCCTGAGATCGAAGCCTATCTGCGCGACCAGCCGCTTAAGCTTAAGGCGACGCTTGATAAGCGCGAGGCCTATGAGGGCGCGGATTATGTCATTATTTCAACGCCGACCAACTATGATCCGGACACCAATTATTTCGACACACGCTCAATTGAAGCGGTGATCACCGATGTCCTTGAGATCAATCCTCAGGCTGTGATCATCATCAAATCGACCATTCCGGTAGGCTATACACGGAAAATGTGTGAGCGTTTCGGAATTGATAATCTGATCTTCTCACCGGAGTTTCTGCGCGAAGGTAAGGCGCTTTATGACAACCTCTATCCGTCACGCATCATCGTCGGCGAAAATTCCGAACGGGCGCAGACCTTTGCCGATCTGCTGAAACAGGGGGCCCTGAAAAACGATGTGCCGGTGCTTCTGACCAACTCGGATGAAGCCGAGGCCATCAAGCTGTTTGCCAACACCTATCTGGCGCTGCGGGTCGCCTATTTCAACGAACTGGACAGCTATGCGGAGTCCTACGGCTTGAATGCCCGTGAGATCATTGAAGGGGTGGGCCTCGATCCGCGTATCGGCACGCACTACAACAATCCGTCCTTTGGTTATGGCGGTTATTGTCTGCCGAAAGATACGCGGCAATTGCTCGCCAATTATCGAGAGGTGCCGCAGAACCTGATCCGCGCCATTGTCGATGCCAACACCACGCGCAAGGACTTTGTCGCCGAAAGCATCCTAAAGCGGAAGCCGAAGACGGTCGGTATCTATCGTCTGACCATGAAGACCAATTCGGATAATTTCCGTCAGTCCTCCATTCAGGGCATCATGAAGCGCATCAAGGCCAAGGGTGTTGAGACGGTCATCTATGAGCCGACGCTTAATGAAGACACCTTCTTCAACTCACGGGTGATCCGTGATTTCGAAGAATTCAAGCGTCTGTCTGACGTTATTGTCGCTAACCGCCAATCCGACAGTCTCAAGGATGTGGCGGATAAGGTTTATACGCGCGACCTGTTCGGCACAGATTAAGCTAGGTCTCGGAGGTATCTGTAGGAGTGGCTTCGGTGACTTCTTCGGGGAAGGGCAGCGGGGTTTTTTGCTTTTTGCTACCCTTCTTGCCTTTTTTCTTCTTGCCGTCTTTTTTGCTTTTTTTGTCCGTAGCCGGTTGCGTGTCAGGGCCTGCGTCGCGGGCGGTGGTAATGCGAAGAAGCAGCTTCAGGAAGCTGTCACGCTTGGGCGGCGACAGGAGGCTTAAGATGCGTTCGTCGGCGGCGGTAACCTTTGGTCTTATGGCTTCAAGCGCCAGACGGCCTTCGTCGGACAGGGTGACCAGATTGGCGCGGGCATCCGTGCTTGAGCGTTCGCGCGAGAGCAGGCCCCTTGTCGTCAGACGCGTGACCATGTCGGCAAGGGTTGAACGGTCAATGCCGGTAATGCGCACCAGATCGGTCTGGGTCTGACCCTCGGGGGTATCTGCCGCCAGCAGAAGCGCATACTGGCGTTGCGTCAGGCCGCTATCGCCGGTTTCCTCATTATAGATATCGAGTGCAATCTGAAGCACCCGATGCAGCAGATGGGATGGCGAGTGTTCAAGCAGTTCAGAGCCTTGCAAATGCTGTTTTTGCTTATGGTTTTTCATAATCCCACCCTGCAATCCCGATAAGGCGCTTGTTCTGAGTCTCAGCAAAGCGCGGTGCAAATAAAAAGGCCAGAGTAATTTCTACCCTGACCTTCCATTATAGGCACCGTTGTTATCAATTTTGCGACATGACCGTCCGCACACTGATTTAACTGTCCTGAGGGGTTTCTGTTTCCGGCGGGATCATGTTCTTCATCAGGAAGGGGATCAGCGCAATGGTCAGCAGGATCGGGCCGCCGATCAGTGATCCCATTTTCCAGCTAACCCACACCTCATCGGACTGGGTGCGCCAGATAAATTCATTGGCCACGCCCATCAGCAGATAGAACAGGGCATAATAAACGGTCAGGCGTGGCCATGCGGCGTCTTTGAGTTGCAGCGAACTGCCGAGCAGGGATTTGAACGGGTTTTTCCCGAAACCCAGCGCGATCAGCAAGCCGCCACCAATCAGCACATTGACAATGGTCATCTTGAGTTTGACGAACACAGGGTCTTTGAAGACAACCGTCAGAATGGCGAACGGTATCCCTAAAACAGCGGCGATAAGCGGCAACCAGGCGATGCGTTTTTCCAGCACGAGGCCGACAATCACGGCAATCACCGAGGTGACCGCCAGCACACCTGAGGCCCAGATCAGGGCTTCCGAGCGCGGCGCAATGCCCAGAACCGGTACCAGAAAAAAGGTGGCCCCAAAGGCAATGATCGGGCCGTAATCGATGGCGATCTTAAGGCGGTTCTGTTTTGGAGCCGTGGCCGGTATTGTGTCGTTGCTCATCAGTCCTCCAGAGGTTCCAGCCCGACCATCGAGCGGGCAAATTCGCGTGCCTTGAACGGTTGCAGATCGTCAATATCCTCACCGACCCCAATCAGCTTTATGGGGGCGTCGGACGCCTTGGCGATGGGCACCAGAATGCCGCCGCGCGCCGTGCCATCAAGCTTGGTCATGACAAGGCCTGAGACAAAGGCCTGACGGCCAAAAATCTGTTCTTGACTAAGGGCATTGCGGCCCACCGTGGCATCGAGCACCAGAAGGGTTTCGTGCGGCGCCTCAGGGTCGACTTTTTTAATAACCCGGACGATTTTTAGCAGTTCGTCCATCAGTTGCTGCTTGTTTTGTAACCGTCCGGCGGTATCAATCAGGACGACATCGTAGTTTTCTGCCTTTGCCTTGACCACGGCATCATAGGCCAGACCTGCGGCATCGGAACCGGTTTTGCGGCCAAAGA
>JBCEBX010000276.1:0-3174 GCA_039206455.1 Asticcacaulis sp. | reverse complement strand
TGTCCGGGAACTGAACAAACGCGACTATGTGTGGGGCGAAGACTGGCTGCCGCACGCCATTGACCATCGCGATATTATTGCCCGCTTTGGCCGCTTTCCGCACCGCAATCCGCTTCTGGGGCGTGAGACAACGCCGGATGAGGCGTCATTCCTGAACGACGGCGGCTTTAGCGGCTGAACAAGACAATTCCCTTTACGTCCCTGATGCTCTAAACAGGCCCGTCCTTACGGAGTCTCCTTCCCATGCGTCAGCTTCTACGTTCGAAAATCCACAATGCCTACGTCACCGAAGCCAATCTGGCCTATATCGGTTCGATCACCATTGACGAAGACCTGATGGATGCGGTTGGCCTGTGGGACGGTGAGCGGGTGCTGGTGGTCTCTAACACCTCAGGCGCACGTCTTGAAACCTACGTCATCACCGGTGAGCGCGGATCAGGCAAGATTGCCATGAACGGCGCTGCCGCACATCTGATCAACGAATCCGAACAGATTATCATTATGGGCTTCGAACTGAGCGACGCCCCGATTATCCCCAGAGTCGTTCTGGTTGACCGGGAAAACAGGGTTGACCGCTATCTGACCGAGACCCCCTCGACGATTCTCTAACAGCTGCCTGAATTATCCCCAGAGGGTGTATAATTTTACAAATCCTTGTCCCTATTGGGGTTCTGATTTTATTCATATTTTATTAACTAAAAACTTCGCCCATGCGGCGACTTGCCCGTTGACGGGTGACCCGTCTTATGGCCCATATAGGGGCAAGAGCTGCCGCCACACACTATATATAGTTGTTAACGGCTATTAAGTTTTAGCTCCAAACCTTTCGCTCCGGGGCTGGAGCACCTATCTATATTTGTCGGGTGAGTGATCATGTCAGTTAATGAAGCGGCCAAGCGCGAAGAGAAACCAGCTTTCAAGGCTAATCGGGTTGTACGCCCGAAGGCTCGCCCTGAGCTGAAGCTGGTTCAGACGGTGGTCACCGATCCGTCACGCGATGTGCTTCTGACCGATTTCGGCAAGACAACGCTTGATGACCGCTACCTCCTGCCGAACGAAACCTATCAGGACATGTTCGCCCGCGTTGCCACCTCCTATGCCGACGATGCCGAACACGCCCAGCGCATCTATAACTATATTTCGAACCTGTGGTTCATGCCTGCCACCCCCGTGCTGTCAAACGGCGGTGCGGCGCGGGGTCTGCCGATTTCCTGCTTCCTGAACTCCGTGCCTGATTCCCTCGAAGGTATTGTCGGCACCTGGAATGAAAACGTGGCGCTGGCCTCGAATGGCGGCGGCATCGGCACCTATTGGGGCGGCGTGCGTTCCATCGGTGAAAAGGTCAAGGGCGCCGGTCAGACCTCAGGCATCATCCCCTTCATCCGCGTGATGGATTCGCTGACACTGGCCATCTCTCAGGGCTCGCTGCGTCGCGGTTCGGCCGCCGTCTATATCGACGTGCACCACCCTGAAATCGAGGAATTCCTCGAAATTCGCAAACCCTCAGGCGACTTCAACCGTAAAGCACTCAACCTGCACCACGGCATTTCCATCACCGACGAATTCATGGAAGCCGTCCGCGCAGGTGCCCAGTTCGGGCTGCGCTCGCCGAAAAACGACGAAGTCGTGCGCTTCGTTGACGCCCGTAACCTGTGGCAGAAGATTCTCGAAATCCGCATGCAGACCGGCGAACCCTATCTGATCTTCTCGGATACGGTGAACCGTTCCATGGCCCCGCATCAGCGCGATCTTGGCCTCAAGGTGCGCCAATCCAACCTGTGCGCCGAAATCATGCTGCACACCGGCCCCGACCATCTGGGCAATGAGCGTACCGCTGTCTGCTGCCTGTCTTCGGTCAATGCCGAAAAATTCCTTGAGTGGCGCGATGAGCCACGCTTCATCGAAGACATCATGCGCTTCCTTGATAATGTGCTTGAGGACTTCATTCAATCCGCACCGGATTCGATGGACGCCGCCGTCTATTCCGCCATGCGTGAGCGTTCGGTCGGCCTGGGCCTGATGGGCTTCCACTCCTTCCTTCAGTCTCAGGGCGTGGCCTTTGAATCGGCCATGGCCAAGTCGTGGAACATGCGTCTGTTCAAGCACCTGCGCCGCGAAGCCGACAAGGCCTCCGTCAAGCTGGCGCAGGAGCGCGGGCCATGCCCTGACGCTGCCGATCGTGGCGTGATGGAGCGTTTCTCGCACAAGCTGGCCATTGCCCCCACCGCATCGATCTCGATCATCTGCGGCGGCACCTCGGCGGGCATTGAGCCTATTCCGGCTAATATCTACACCCACAAGACCCTGTCCGGTTCGTTTGCGGTCAAAAACCCCTATCTGGTAAAGCTGCTGCAAACCAAGGGCCTGAACACGCCTGAGACGTGGGATTCCATCGTCGAACACGAAGGCTCGGTTCAGCATATTGACGCCTTGTCTCAGGATGAAAAAGATCTGTTCAAGACCGCCTTTGAAATCGATCAGCGCTGGGTCATTGAACTGGCCGCAGACCGCGCACCGGAAATCTGCCAGTCGCAGTCGCTCAACATCTTCCTGCCCGGCAATGTCGATAAGTGGGACCTGCATATGTTACACTGGTCGGCCTGGGAACAGGGCGTCAAATCGCTCTATTACCTCCGCTCCAAGTCGGTACAACGCGCCGCCTTTGCCGGTGCCGACGAAAAAGTCACCGCCGAAAGCTTCGACACCGCCAAGACCGACTACGAGGAATGCCTCGCCTGTCAGTAAGCAGGGCCTCAGGCCCTGCACCCGTTACCGGGAACAGATGTCAGGTTCAACGTTCCAAAAGGCCAGCGTCGTACACGCTGGCCTTTTTATATACGCATGGAAGGTGCCACCCACCTCGGGTCTGACGGGTGCAGGGTCCACGACCCTGCCTACTTCTGGATGTCCATGACCTTGAGGATCACTGGCCCGAGGATAACGACAAACAACACCGGCAGGAAGAAAACAATCATCGGCACAGTCAGCTGCGCAGGCAGGGCCGCGGCTTTTTTCTCAGCCGCCGACAGACGCAATTCACGGTTTTCCTTGGCCATAACCCGAAGCGCCGTTGCCAGAGGCGTCCCGTATTTCTCGGCCTGAATCATGGCGGTGCAGACGGCCTTGATACCCGGGTGATTGGTGCGCCGCGCCAGCCCCTCATAGGCCATGCGC
>JBCEBX010000275.1:0-12698 GCA_039206455.1 Asticcacaulis sp. | reverse complement strand
TGATAGCATGGTCATTCTGGTGCGCCACCAGAAGCCGCTTTTCCGCCTCCAGCAATAGGAAGAACCGTGGCCAGTCGCCGCCGGTGGCTATGGTTTGGAGATGCGTTAAACGCCCATCTTCGGCGATCTGATAGACGCCAATCGAATTATGTCCGCGATTGGTAATATAGACCCGATCTCCGGCCGCATTGACCGAGATATGAGCGGCAAAGGACTTACCCGTGAAATTATCCGGCAGGGTGGAAATCATCTGAATTTCCGTCAGCCTGCCATCGGCCTCACGTTTGGTCGCGACCAGCGTATTGGCATATTCGGTCAGCACATAGGCGTAGTTGCCGTTCGGACTGAAGGCCATGTGGCGCGGCCCGGCCTTTGCCGGCAACTTCAGCGCCGTCACCGGTGCGCCCGCCAGCCCCGTTTGCGCGTCATAATCATAGGCGCGCACCTCATCATGCCCCAGATCGACGACATAGAGGCGATCCCCTTCGGGTGACCATTGCACCCAGTGGGCATGGCCCTCACCTTCGGTAGCCGCCTTCAATATCTGCGGCTCCCCGTCAATCGCGCCGGTGGCCGGATCGATGGCATAGACGGCCACAATATCCCCGTGATAGTTGGCGACCGCCAGACGGCGCTTGTCGGGGCTTAGCGCCAGATAGCAGGGTGCACCGGCACCGGATGACACCGCATTGATGGGCTTAAGCGCAATCTCACCCGTCGCAACATCATAGGCGGCGACACGCCCGTCATCGCGCTCATCGGTCACATAGAGTCTGCGGTTTTCGGCATCATAAACGCCGAAAGAGGCATTTTCGACCTCGGCAAAGTTAGTCACTGCCGTAAAGCTGTCCTTTTCGACATCATAGCGCAGAAGCTGAATACCTTTGGCCGCCTCATTACTATAGGTGCCCGTAAGCAGTAGCTGTTCCGCCACCGGCTTGGCAGGCTCAGCCTGACACCCCGCAAAACACAGGCCAGCACTTACCGCCAGAGCGGCCATCAAGGTCGTTTTCATTGCATCCCCACAAAATTATATTTGTTTTTTGATGAAACGATCCTGTCCGTTTCATGTCTTTTTGTCTACCCTCTTTGCAAGTCTGCGGGCTTTTAACAGCGCCAATAGAGAACCAATAAGGGTGAGCGCTACCACTATAATGGGCTTATCCAGAACTTTTATATTGCCCAAACCCCTTACAATTAAAAGATAATCGCTCGATTTTCACACTATCATCCCGCCCGTTTCCGTCTCAAGATTAGGTTTGACTAGCCAATACCAATATAATAGACCTGACCCGTTGCAGAGGCGCGTCAACTAACGATTCAAAAAAGCCATCTGACGATTAGCGGAGCCCTGAAATCATGTCGTTCATTGAAACTGTTGGCCGTCTTGAAAAAGACGATCCCGCACCGCTTTATCTGCAACTGCAAAAGGTTTTGCGCGATGCCATCCGCACCCGCGTTTTTGTGGCCGACGACGCCATTCCGCCTGAGCGCGATCTGGCCGAAGAATTTGATGTCTCCCGCATTACCGTGCGCAAGGCCATAGACGGACTGGTCAACGAAGGGCTTTTGACGCGCCGTCGTGGCGCAGGCACCTTTGTCGCCGCGCGTGTGGAAAAAAGCTTCTCAAAACTGTCGTCTTTTTCCGAAGACATGATCTCACGCGGACGCAAACCGCACAGCGTCTGGGTTAACCGTTCTGCCGGTGGCGTCACCCCCGAAGAGGCTCTGTCGCTCGGCCTGTCGCCCGGTTCGCTGGTCTATCGCTTTCACCGCATCCGCTATGCCGACGAAGCCACCATGGCCATCGAATATTCCACCGTGCCCGGCTATTGCCTGCCCGCCATAGAAGCGGTCGGCAGTTCGCTTTATGAGGCACTGGAAAAATCAGGCCACCGCCCCGTCCGCGCCCTTCAGCGTTTGCGCGCCGTATCCTTTTCCGCTGAACAGGCCGAAGCCTTGGGCGTCAAGGCCGGTGATCCGGGCCTGTTCATCGAGCGCCGCGGCTTCCTTGCGGATGGCCGCGCCGCCGAATTTACTCAGTCCTATTATCGTGGCGATGCCTATGATGTGGTTGCGGAACTGAACGATATTTAGAGCGCTTTTCGCAAAACGTTCCGCCAGAGACTGTTTCAAAAGGGTTGGAGTCTGTGACGAAAAGGCGTGTCTTCGAGAACCGAAGCGCAGCGTACATTGGTACGTGAGCATCGGAAGCGCAGAAGATGCGCCTTTGCAGGCCAGAAAACGACCCTTTTCAAGCCGTCTCTTAGCCGCGCCGCGCCCAAACCTCCGCCTGATCCGGCCTGAGCCAGCCATCACGACGCACTTCGCTGGGCGCTGATGTTGCCGCCGCGCTGCTCAGCCAGTCGGTCGCATTGCGCCCTCTGTCCGCACCACTCACCCCCGCCGCCTGCGCTAGCGCCTGCTCGTGCGACGGCAAGGTCATAACCTGCGCCTTTATACCGCCCAGCAGGCTCTGGAAGCGATGCACCGCCTCACGCTTATCGGAGAACATGTTTTCGGCCTTATAGTCATAGGTGCGTGGTATAAGCCCCTGTCCCAGCAGCAGCATATGCCAGCTGTCTTCGGTAAAGCTTTCATGATCCATATGCATCAAAAGCCCGCGATCACCATACAGCCTCAGCTTATAGGCCAGTTCCGGCGGCACTTCGGTGTCCCGCGCCCTGTGCCAAAGCCCCTCACCTTGTCGCTGATTGAGTTTATAATGCACAACCGAGACATTGCGCAGCCGCTCATAATGCGAACGCACATCATCATTAAACAGCTTTTGCTCCGGCATCACCTCACGCTCAATCGGAAAGAGCGACATCAGATGCGTCAGGCCAATCTGGGTGACATGCAACCGGCTGGCATCTAACGGATCAAGCACGCAGGCGCTTTCGCCAATCGCCACGCAATTGCCAATCCACGGCGTACGTCTTTGTCCGGCGGTAAAGGCATTGACCGTCGCCCCCGCCGTGGGCTGAACACCGGTAAGCGCCACCAGCGCCTTAAGCGCCTCGTCATCACTCAAGGCCGCCCCGTCATAGGCCATGACCATACCGGTTTGCCCCTGATGCGGATAAAGCCCCGCCCAGCCGTGCGCATGGGCGGTAATCTGCGCATAGAGCGGCAGGGGCGACAGGCCCTTACCCGCCGTCACCAACAGGCGATTAAGTGGCAACCACTCAGACCAGTCCTCGAAATCATCCCCCTCAAGCGCCGTAATGAGTTTGCCTTGCGCCCCCGTCGCATCAACAAACAGATCGGCCTCGACCCTTTGTCCATCCGGCAAGGTAATGGCTTCGATCCGCCCATTACCCACCTGCGGCGTTATATCCGGTACCGAACTAACGGTGACCCCGCGATGCAGGGCATGGGCCTTAAGCCATCCGGCATAGGACGCCGCATGGATATGATAGGCATAGTCACAAGTTTCGGCCTCAAGCGCATCACGCGGCGGCGCAAAGCGTCCGCTCTTGGCCAGACCTGTGCCTATGGCAAATTCCTCATAGGCGACCTCAAGCCCCTCTGTCCGCGCCTTAAGCCAGGCCTGAACGAAAGGTAGCCCCTTCATACTGGCCCCTGCCGAAGAATAGACATGCAGGAACGGCTTTTCGGCAAACCCGATAAACCGCTGACCCACGGTGAATGACGCCCCACAGTGGCGGATAAGCTCCGCCTGATCCAGCCCCAGAAGCCTGTGAAAATTGCGGATATTCGGAAGGGTCGCGCAGACATCCGACGACTGCAACAGGGTCGGCAGCTCAATGACCTCAATGGACACCCCTGAGCGGGCAAACCCCCGATGCAAGGCCAGCGCACTCAGCCACACGGATTCATCCGAACCCACAACCACGACACGGCGAATACGATTTCCGGTCATCATCGTGCACCTGCCTTTCGTGTGGCTCTCACTTCGGTATCCACCGCCGGACAATAACCACGGATAAATTCATCGTGACTCGGCATGGCAGCGGTGTGGGTTCTGATCTTTTCGTGCATGTCACGCATACGCGCCAATGCCGCCTCAAGTTCCATATTATCCGTCAGCGGGTCATAGTTTTCAGGCGTAATCCCCTGACCATAAAACACCGACACCCAGCTCGGCATGGCGAACAGGCCGTCCTTATAGAACGGCACATGGCCCCGATGCCGGAAGGCGGCGATCTTTTCCTTAAGGCTGTCGGGGATGTCCATGTTGCGCGTATAGCGCCACAGTTCGGCATCATCGCGTTCATTGGCGTGATAATGCAGGATCAGGAAATCGCGTATCCGCTGATATTCCACGTCCATGGACCGCTTATATTCTTCAATGGCCACCGGCTCCATTTCCGGCCCGCGCGGCAACAGCCTGATGAGATGAATGACCCCCATCTGAATCAGATAGATCGAGGTCGATTCAAGCGGCTCAAGGAACCCGCTGGCCAGACCTATGGCCACGCAGTTTTTAACCCAGCAATCCTTACGCCGCCCCGAGACGAACTTGAGCTGCCAGGGGTCATTCAGCGCCTTACCATCAAGATTATCGAGCAGGGTCTGACGCGCCTCATCGTCACTGATAAAGGACGAACTATAGGCGTAACCATTACCCGTGCGGTGCTGCAAAGGAATACGCCACTGCCAGCCGGCTTCCCGCGCCGTCGAACGGGTATAGGGCGTGAAGTTTTCATCATTACGTTCACAGATAACCGCAAAGGCGCGGTTATTCGGCAGCCATTTCGACCAGTCCTCAAATTCGGTCTTCATGGCCTTATCAATCAGCAAGGCCCGAAAGCCCGAGCAATCGATAAACAGATCGCCCTCGATCACCTGCCCCGAAGCCAGTTTCACCGAACGAATATAGCCGGTATCCGGATCAAGGTTTGTCTCGACGATCAGGCCTTCCTGACGCTTGACGCCGCGCGCCTGCGTGAAGCCTCTCAAGAACTGCACATAGAGGAAAGCATCGAAATGGTAAGCATAGGCATAGGCCGCCGACACAGAGCTTTTGTCCTCCGAAGGAAATTCAAACCGGTTGGTGCGTGTCGCCACAATCGGATAGGAATAGTCCTCAAGCGCGTGCTCAAGCCCCGCCTGCTTCGCCTTCATCCACAGATGGTGAAACGCGACCCCGCCCATGGGCTGACCAAAGACGCCGAAGGGATGCATGTAGCGATTCCCCTTCTTGCCCCAGTCAACAAAGTCGATCCCGAGCTTGAAGGTCGCATTCGAGTTGCGCATGAATTCGACCTCGTCGATACCGACAAAGTCATTAAAGTCCTTAAGTTGCGGTAAGGTTGCCTCGCCCACACCCACCGTGGCGATCTCATCGGATTCAATCAGGGTCACATCACAAAGCCCTGGCCTCACCGCCCCCGCCAGACCCGTGGCACACATCCAACCGGCTGTGCCGCCGCCAACGATGACTACCTTCAAAGGTCTTGTCATGATACTCCCCGATCCATTCTTCTTTTCCTCTAACCTCTTGCAGTTTCCGCCCTTAATCAAGCGCAATCCACCGCTCAGCCCACAAAACAAAAAACGCGTCGCCTTTGGTCAAAGGCAACGCGCTTTCAGTCATTTACATACAAACAAGCTCATCAGTACTTCAGGCGGATACCCATCTGAATTCGACGATCGTTCTTGAACCAGGCATTAGGGGCCATATGGCGCTGATTGTTTAACTGTTGTTTCAAAACAGTTTCACTGTTCAGCAGGTTCGACCCCTGAATGGCAATTTCCAGATTATTGGTCACGCTATAGCGCAATGAGGCATCCAGATAGCCCGTAGAGTCCTGCCATACAGGCCCTGCGGTACAACAATCAAAGGCCGTAACCAGGAAGCGCGACCGCCAGTTATAAGCGACACGTGCGGAAATCTTTTCCTTTTCGTACATAACCACGAAGTTGTAGGCCCGTGGCGATACGCCTTCCAGAGCATTGGGGTTAATCGAGTCCGTATCCTGATTAAGCCCGCCCCCTCCGGTGTTTGTGTTACCGTCCGCTGATGCAGACACCAGATTGGAGTTGGTGATCCCGTCATTAGATACGTAGGTGTAGTTCGCCTGTATCCCCAGCCCGTCAAACGGTGCGGGCAAGAAGTCGAAGAAACGCTGATAGGCCAGTTCAAAGCCCTTGATCTTCGCCCCATCACCATTGACCGGCATCCCCACCTCAACCTCACGGGTTACGCCATTATGGGTGTAATCCTGTGTGAAGCGCTGGAACTGCACATAGTCATTGAACTGCTTGAAGAAGACGGTTGCCGTAAACGACCCGACTTCCGCAAAATAGTGCTCAAGCGAAACGTCAAACTGATCTGCCGTCATAGGCTTCAGATACGGGTTACCCTGCCGCACCGTGTACTGGAAATCATAGGCAATGGCTTCGCCCTGCGCATTGCGTGTGACACGCTCGTTATTGGGATTGTCCAGATCAGGTGCAACACGCTGAATCTGAATGTAGTTTTTCAGGAAACCAATATCCGGGCGCGAGAGTGCGCGTGAGGCCGCAAAACGCAACACCCATTGATCATTCAGGTCAAGCTTAAGGTTAAAGCTCGGCAGAGTGTTTTTATGCTTGGCATTGGATCGTGTGAGGAATTGCGCGCCATCGTTGAACGCCAGTTCATCAGGCGTAATTACACAACCCACTGTCGCGGTAGGCTGATTATTGCCATCAACGCCCCGCGTACACACCTGCTGTTCGGTCGTCCAGGGTGACGCATAGGTAGTTGAACCGTCCGTTCTGTCCTGCGTTTCGACATAACGCACACCGATATTACCCGAAACACGAATTCCGCCAATATAAGCATCAGGCCCGCCAAACTTGAGCATGACATAACCTGCATTGGTCGTCTCATTCACTTTCAGGATTTCACCCGGCTTATAACAGCCATATTCCCGTTCAACGACTTCAGTCGCCCGGTGCCCTATACCTGAGCAAGAGGGATAATAGGGCTCGCCACCGAACCCAAGGGTAGGATACCCTAATCCCGCCGCCAGTTGCTGACGATCGGCCAGTTTATCCATATTGAAGAACAGGAATTCGTTGCGATTTAAGGCACCCCCGCCATAGAAATCACTCGAAATCGCCGCTTTTTCATACAGATCCTGATCATATACCGGCTTATCAACGTTGAAGGTATCCGCATTATTCGACCACAGGTTCGAAATATTGGCCCAGTTATAGGCGCCCCAATAGATATCCTGATCACGGTCAGCGTAGCGTATACCGGCCCGCAGCGAATTAAGCCATGTGTTATCAAAGGCATAGTCAAGATCAGCACGGGCTGAAATCTGCTTGCCTTCACTGTCTTCCGTATGCTCGGTCACCGAATAATAGTGATAGTTGTTGGGGTTATCGAGACCGCCCGGAGACAGGTTGATATTATCGATATCCTGATCATTGAAGGTCAGGGTCGGATGATCACCACGAGCGTCGATTACCAGTTCTGCCCACGACCTCATGGTCACAGAGGCATTATAGTTCTTCACTTCCGACGTCACATATTGCAGGTCGAAATTCAGTCCCAGACGCTCAATCGGATTCCACTTGAAGTTAAGCGACGCATCCTGAGTATATTGCTTGTTCTTAAGGAAATTCGCCTGTGTCTGCAAAGCTGGCGCCCGTGTCGATGGCCCCGTACACCCCGCCCAGCCATAACAGGCTCTCAGGAAGGGGTCCCCCGCCGCATTAGCGGCGCGCAAGGCAGACTCAGCATCGTCATTACCCACCCAGCTTCCGCCAAAGGTGGCCGGGCTGCCGTAGATAAAGTTGCCCTTGCTATCGAACTCAAAGGGACTGGTGCCTTCAAGAACCATAAATTGCGTTGCATCTCGTTCAATATAGGTCGTCGGCTTCTGGTGCGTATCATAAAGCCAGGCACCAACCGCACGTTCCTGCCAGGAGTTATCATAATCCGAGCGATTGAACTGCCCGGTCAGCAACATTTTTCCATCGGTCGAACGCCACTGCGCGGCCAGCGCCACACCGTTACGACGACGGTCATAGGTATTATCCCGCGCCCAAACGGCACCGGGCAGATATTTCAGACCATCACCAAAGGCCGGTACATCAAAGGCAATATACCGCTCCAACTGGAGCCCCTGACTGGCCGTTATTACCTTTGAATAGGCAAAGTTAGCCATAAGGCCAAACTCACCCAGCTCTGTATCCCAACGATCGGACCAGATGCCCGATACCTGTGGCGTCCACTTTTTAGCAATGTCGCCCATGGAATAATCCACGCTCAACGCCATCATTCTCCCGCGGGAATCAAACGGCACGCGCGTCCGCAGGTTAATCGAGCCTGCAATTCCCCCTTCAATCAGTTCAGCGGTCTGGTTTTTATAGGTATCGACACCCGCCATCAGTTCCGGAGAGACGTCACCCCAGTTCAGCCCGCGATCAGAATTCGCCGTAAAGGTATCCCGGCCGTTAAACTCCGAACGCACCTGCGTCAGTCCGCGCACCAGAACGCCTGAGGGTTCCGCTGAAAAGTGCGATGTATCATCCGTACCGGCAAAGCGGGTCACCGTAATACCGGCCACTCGTTGCAGCGCTTCGGCTACAGATTTATCAGGGAAAGACCCCATATCTTCGGCCGTGATCGAATCTACGACTGTCTCGGCGCTGCGCTTTAGCTGCTGCGCGGATTTCAGGTTCTGCCGTGCCCCGACAATAACCACTTCGGTGACGTCAGAGGCCGCCCCTTGAGCCGCCGCCTCCTGGGCCGAAGCCTGTGTACCAAACATTGCAAAGGCGGCAATCGTGGCCAGCCCCGTACCGCGCATGAGGTTATATCGCCCCTCTGGTATCCGTCTTGTATTACTCATAACCCTAAACCTCCTATTATTATCCTCAGCACGGCCTCTTCATGACCAGTCGCCTATTGGTCTTATCATGCCCCCTCTCTGGCAAACTTAACCAAAGAAGACATAAGCTTTTATTTTTAATGCCTTTTTCTTGGAAATCTCAGAGCTTTACCTCACATAACGCCCCATAGATGCGACGTATTTTGCAAGATTTACCTTCACGCTGTGGCCATGCCGCTGAAACGGTCTCGAAAAACACACGCCGAAGCCCTTTGACAATGCCGAAAACTCACCTTCCAGACTAATTAAAAACTGGAAAGGGCATTACCATTTTGCAGGGAGGACACAGACAAAAGTTACTTACAACTCAAGCCTGAACAGCCAACCGAGCCTGAACGCAATCATCTTGATATTCACAGAAGCATAACCAATTTCCATATTGGCATAACAACTAGACTATAAAATATTTATATTGTCTATAAAAATCTGACACAAATATTATCCATACGTGAAACACAATTATAGTATTGTTTAAAAATAATTTTTTTAAATATTTTTGATTTTCTATAATATTTTATACGGTTTTATAATACCCATTCCGTTAAAACTGTTGCAAAAAAACATTGACAGAGGTTCCCAAACAAATCCTTTTTAAACAAAGAACTGAGCGCTCTATATCCATTTGGTATTTAATTGGACACATAAACAAAGGTGACTCAGGTCAGGGAAAGGGGCGAACAATGATTGAAAAGCAGCGACACCTGATCAGGTCTTTGTTGCGCTCACGATTGCCCGTCAGCGCCTGCCTTATCCTGAGTTTGGCCTGTGCTGGACAGGCGCAAACCCTGTCAACAGCGCCCCCCGATATCACGCCTGCCCCATCCCAATGGCAGGCAGCGACAGGTCATTTTAACCTGACAGCCACCACGACCATACATCTTCAGGGCGATGGCACCGCCGCGCACATTCCCCAATATCTCGCTGACCAGATATTCAGAAGCACAGGTCTACGCTTGCCCTTTCCGACTGACACATCCGCCCCCCAGACTCCGGCAATCCGCCTGATCCTTACCCCTGACCATAAGATACCAATCGAAGGCTACATTCTCCGTATTACCCCCGATGGCATCCGCATCGAGGCAAGCGAGAGCGCCGGTCTGTTTTACGGCGCGGTCAGCCTGTGGCAGGTAATGACCACCCACGGCACCACCCTGCCCGCCCTGACGATCACGGACGCGCCGCGTTACAAATGGCGCGGCCTGATGATTGATTCCGCCCGCCATTTTCAGACACCTGACGAGCTGAAGCGTATTATTGACGCCATGGCCGCCCATAAGCTTAACGTGCTACACTGGCATCTGGTAGATGATCAGGCCTGGCGGCTTGAGATTCGCAAATATCCGCGCCTCACCGAGGTATCTGCCCATCGTCAGCCTGCCGGTGCCCAAGGGCTTGATACCAATGGCCAGCCGGTTAGCTACGGCGGCTTTTACACCCAAACTGAGGTGCGCGATCTGGTGGCCTACGCGCAGGCCCGCCACATAACCATTGTGCCGGAAATCGAGATGCCGGGCCACGCCCTGTCGGCGATTCGCGCCTACCCCCAGTATGGCGTAACTGGCGAAACGCCTGATGAAGACATGAATGACTGGGGCATCTACCCCTATCTGTATAATGTCGATGACGCGACCTTCGCCTTCCTGACCGACATACTCGATGAGGTCATTGAGCTGTTTCCCTCGCCCTGCATCCACATTGGCGGCGATGAGGCCATTAAAAACCAGTGGGAACAAAGCCCTTACGTCCAGAGCCGCATCCGCGAACTGGGCCTGAAAAACGAGCATGAACTGCAAAGCTGGTTCATCACCCGCATAGGCGAGCACCTCACCAAACGCGGGCGGCGACTGGTCGGCTGGGATGAAATCCTTGAAGGCGGTCTGGCCCCTGACGCCACGGTCATGAGCTGGCAAGGCCTTGACGGTGCCAAGGCCGCCGCCCGAATGGGACATGACACGGTCTTGTCGCCCTGGCCTGAGCTTTACCTCGACAGCCGTCAGAGCCTGACGCCCGACGGCCTGCCCGGCAGGGGTGCCTTAAGCACCCTGCGCATGGTCTATGATTTCGACTCAACACCTGAGGATATGACCGCCGCCGAGCACCGGCATATTATTGGCGTTCAGGCCAATGCCTTTACCGAGCATATGCGCACCTCGGAACGGCTGGAAATGATGACCTTCCCACGCCTGCTGGCCCTGTCCGAAGTCGGCTGGACCAACGAAACTAACCGCAACTGGCCTAGCTTCAGCAACCGCCTCCCCGCAAGTCTCAAACGACTTGATGGGATGGGCGTGAGCTATAATGCCATTCCCTTTACACCGGAAATAAGCCTTACCCCCAAGGGCAGCGATAAGGCGCGCGTCAGCCTCACCCTGCCGCTGGAAATTGGTCGGGTTCACTATCGTCTGAATGACGCGGCCTACCGCCCCTATCAAGGCGCTTTCGATACGGCCCTACCCGTGACCTTACGGGCGCAGACGCATTTTAACGGCAAACCCCTTGGGCCGGAACGCGTTTACGATCTGACCACAGAATCGGCCCACACCCGTCAGAGCCATAAGCTCTTGCCCTGCGCCGCCGACATCTTCCCACACCTCCTAGAAGACGATGCCCCGACCAGCGGTGAGCGCGCCGTTTTCGCCATCAATGTCTATAAATCCTGCTGGATCTGGCCGCAGATTGACCTGAACCAGACCTATGACGTTACCGTCCGTATCGGGCAGGTGCCCTTCAATTTCCAGTTGGCCGGTGGACGACGTGAAGTCATTGTTGGGCAACCGGAAACGCCACTCGGTGAATTACTCATCCGCCGCCGCACGGACACCACAGATCAATGCACCGGTGAGATACTGGCCACTCTGCCCCTCAGTGCGGACAATACGAAAACCCCGACCGTATCCACCCTCACGGGACAGATGCCTGCCACAAGTGGCACAGACGATATCTGCTTCAGCTTCAATCGACCGTCCATTGATCCGGTCTGGGCTATTGATCAAATCACGCTTTTACCTTCAACTGCCTCAAAATCGATAAGGGGAAACTGATATGTCCGCGCCTGTACAACGCCTGATTTCGCTAGATGTCCTGCGCGGACTGACGGTCATCGGCATGATATTGGTCAACGCTACCGCCGGTATGTATTACGGCCTTGAGGCGAAGGTGTTTCCGCTTCTGCTGCACGCCCACTGGGACGGCCTGAAAATCGCTGATGTGGTCTTTCCCGCCTTCCTGCTGATGGTCGGCGTATCAATCCCAATGGCGCTGGCTAAGGCCAAGGCCACCACCGGCCTTAATGGCGAACAGGGCCGCAAGATTTTCTGGCGCACCTTCCGCCTGTTCCTGATCGGGTTTTTGCTGTCGAATCTGAGTTGGCTGGCGACCTTTGGTGAACCGTGGCGTTTCTGGGGCGTGCTGCAACGTATCGCTCTGGTCTATGGCGCCTGTGCCGTCCTGTTTTTCCTGTTGTCGCCCAAACTGAGACTATGGCTGATCGCCGCCATACTTATTCTCTATTGGCCGCTGGCGCTCATCCCGTCGCTTGACGGGGTCGCCACTGACCTGTGGGCGCGGGGCCAGAACTTCATTGCTTCGGTGGACCGGGTGATGTTCGGGGCCGGTGGACATAACTATGTCAAAGGCCCCGAAGGCTATGACCCCGAAGGCCTGTTAGGCACGCTTCCGGCCATTGCTCAGGGCCTGATCGGCATGGCCATTGGCGAATATCTGCTGAAAAACAAGGAAAAGAAAACCGCCCTGACGCTTCTGGGGGCAGGCCTGATTATGCTTCTGGTCGGCATGGCATGGGCGTTTGTCTTCCCCGTCATCAAGGACATCTGGTCCTCA
>JBCEBX010000274.1:1319-3195 GCA_039206455.1 Asticcacaulis sp. | reverse complement strand
GTGGTCAATGGCACGGCGCTCGACTGTACCGACGCGGACTGGCAATTGTCGTTTGACGTCAATGTCACAGCGATGTTCCGGCTTATCCGGGGCGTGCTGCCGGGAATGCTGGCGCGCGAAAGCGGTTCGATCATCAACATTGCTTCGGTGGTGGGTGCTCCCAAAGGGGCTCCGAACCGTTGCGCCTATGGTATGTCCAAGGCGGCGGTTATCGGCCTGACCAAATCCGTAGCGGCTGACTATGTCAAAGACGGCATACGGTGTAATGCCATTTGCCCGGGTACAATCGAAACCCCGTCTTTGCAGGCGCGCCTTGAGGCCACGGGTGATTTTGAACAGGCGATGGCCGCTTTTAAGGCGCGTCAGCCCATGGGGCGGCTGGGTCAGCCCAACGAAATTGCGGCACTGGCTCTTTATCTGGCTTCGGATGACTCTGCGTTTATGACCGGTCAAAGTGTTATGGTCGATGGCGGCTGGTCACTATAGTCCGCCACAATAACCTGAAGGTGCCGAAAACGGAGGACGGCTTCATGCACATTGTTGATACGCACGCGCATTTCTGGGATGTCGAGACAATTGATTATCCGTGGATCGAAGCCGGCTCCCCCTTTGCCCGAAGCTTCCACCTTGAGGACTATCAGCGCGTAACCGACGGCTTGCCGATTACACGCATGGTGTTTGTCGAATGCGATGCTCACGCGCACCATTCGTTCAAAGAGGCGCAATGGGTGTCCGCGCTTTCGGTATGTGATCCGCGGATTCAGGCCATTGTCGCCCGCGTGTCGCTTCTGGACGCGGATGTGACACGGATCATGGATGAGGTGACGGCCTTACCGCTGGTGCGCGGCATCAGGGACAATATCCAGAATAATCAGGCAGGCTTCGCCGTGCAGGCAGGCTTTGTCGCGGGCGTGCGCAATGTACATAGGCGGGGCCTGCATTTTGAGCTGTGCCTGAAACATCATCAACTGGAAGAAACGATCGAACTGGTGCGCCAGTGCCCGGATGGGGCTTTTGTACTCGATCATTGCGCGAAACCGGATATTGCCGGTGGTATGCGCGAGCCGTGGCTGACGCAAATACGCACTCTGGCGGCTCTGCCGAATGTGGTCTGTAAGATCTCTGGTCTGGTGACGGAAGCCGACTGGAAAAACTGGCTGCCGCATGAAGTGTTGTGGTACGCGCAGCAGGCCGCCGATGCCTTCGGGCCGGATCGGATCATGTACGGTAGCGACTGGCCCGTCAGCGAAGTGGCTGGTGGCTATATGGCCTGGTTCCGTCTGGCGCAGGCCCTGACGGCGCACTGGAGCGAAGACGAACGTGACCGCTTTTTCCGCCGTAATGCGGAGCGTGTGTACCGGCTGGCGGCTATGCCCTGACGCCAGACGTGCGGGCGGCAATGGCACGAATCCCCCCCCTCCTGTCATTGCCGCTCATTTATTCGCAGACCTTTGCGCAAGGTAGTCAGTTGACGAGGATCGGACGTAGTGGAGTATCAAGGTGCCAACCGGAGAGATTGAAAAAACGGCCCGGGTAGCGGGCCTGCTTGAGGGGCTGCGCTCTATCGTGGGCGCAAAGCAGGTGCTGACGGAGGCCCGCGCCATGCGCCGCTATTGCACCGGTTTTCGCTCAGGCGGGGGCGGGGCGCTGGCGGTTGTGCGCCCGTCCCGACTGACCGAGCTTTGGCGTGTGCTGAAACTGTGTGTCGAGGCGGATGTGATTGTTCTGCCTCAGGCGGCCAATACCGGCCTGACCGGCGGCTCAGTACCCGCCACCGGTTATGACCGCGATGTGGTCGTCATCAGCACAGCACGAATAAAGGGGATATTTCCTGTCCGCGACGGACAGCAGGTGGTGTGTCTGCCGGGGGCTACCC
>JBCEBX010000274.1:813-1309 GCA_039206455.1 Asticcacaulis sp. | reverse complement strand
TGAACCGCATTCGGTGATTGGCTCTTCCTGTTTTGGCGCCTCTGTCATTGGCGGCATCTCAAACAATTCAGGTGGCGCACTGGTGCGGCGTGGCCCCGCCTATACCGAGATGGCCGTCTATGCTCAGGTCGACGAGGCGGGTGTGCTGCACCTTGTCAATCATATGGGTTTTGATCTCGGGCCAACGCCTGAGATTATTCTTGACCGGCTGGAGCGTGGCCAGTTTGGCCCTGCCGACAGTGCGCTGAGATGCGTAGCCAGTGATGATCGCTATGCCGATCATGTGCGGGATGTGGAGGCAGCGACGCCGGCGCGATATAATGCCGACCCCAGACTTTTGCATGAAGCCTCAGGCTGTGCGGGTAAGCTGATGGTGTTCGCCGTAAGGCTGGATACGTTCGCGCGTGAAACGGACACCCAGACCTATTATATCGGTTGTAATGCGGCTTCGGATCTGGCGCAGCTCAGGCATATTCTTCTGACGCGCAGCACAACG
>JBCEBX010000274.1:0-803 GCA_039206455.1 Asticcacaulis sp. | reverse complement strand
CGGCAGAATATATGCACCGTGAGGCCTTCGATCTGGCCGACCGTTACGGCAAGGATCAGTTCCTGCTGATACGTAAACTGGGGACGGATCGTCTGCCGGATTTCTTTGGCCTCAAAAGCCGCTGCGATGCTTTTTTAAGCCGCATGAGGGGCGTGCCGGAAAACCTGATCGACCGGTTGCTGTATGCGGCCGGTCGGCTGTTGCCGGATCATCTGCCACGGCGCATGCGTGACTGGCGCCGACGTTTTGAACACCACCTGATCCTTAAGGTCTCCCATAAGGATGCGTCCGAAGCCGAGACGCTTCTCGGCCAGTGGCGGCGTGAAGGTCAGGCAGATTATTTCCTTTGCACACCGGATGAGGGGACAAAGGCCTATCTGCACCGGTTTGTAACCGCAGGTGCGGCCGTGCGCTATCAGGCCGTGCACCCGCGCGAGACATCGGGCATTGTGGCGCTGGATATCGCTTTGCGCCGGAATGATATGGATTGGTTTGAACGCCTGTCGCCTGCGCTGGCCGGGCGCCTGCGCCATCGCATCTATTACGGTCATTTCCTGTGCCACGTACTGCATCAGGACTATATCGCCAATGCAGGAGAAGACTGTGCGGATATCAAGGCGCAGATGCTGGTTCAGCTAAAGGCCAGAGGTGCGCGTTATCCGGCCGAACACAATGTCGGCAATCAGTATGTGGCCGAACCCCAACTGGCGGGTTTCTATCGCCGGCTTGATCCCGGCAACCGTTTCAATGCGGGCATCGGCGGCATGTCCCGCTGGCGTAACTATGCCGGATCATCGCCCGCC
>JBCEBX010000273.1:3111-12778 GCA_039206455.1 Asticcacaulis sp. | reverse complement strand
AAGCATATCTCAGACGAGCAGGCCGAAGCCTTCAGGCAGGTGTTTGCGGCCACCGTTTATGAAACCGAGCATCCCGTGGTGCGGGTCCATCCGGTATCGGGCAGGAAAAGCCTGCTGCTGGGGCATTTTTTCAAGCGCTTTTCCGGCATTTCGGCACTGGATGGGGCCAGACTTTATGAGACGTTCCAGTCCTATGTCACACGGCCTGAAAATACCGTGCGCTGGAACTGGCGCGAAGGCGATGTCGCCATCTGGGATAACCGCGCGACGCAGCATTACGCGGTGGCTGACTATGGCTCACTGCACCGTGTGGTGCGGCGGGTAACGCTTAAGGGCGATGTGCCGGTGGGACTTGATGGTCAGGTAAGTCGGTTGCTGAAACCTGAAGTCATTGATGCGCGTCTGATTGCGGCGGAATAGGAGAGAGATTATGGGGGAACAGAAACCAAAATCGCGACGGCTGAAAAAAATTGCCCTGTTCACAGGGGTAGGGCTTATCGCCATTGCCGGAACGGCGTTTGCCTATAATGCCATCGACAGCCGCTATGCACCGGTACCGAAGGTCGTGCAGGCCGCAGAAAGTTATGCGGAAAACCGGCCTAATTTTCTGGTTATCATTGTCGATGATCTGGGCTTTTCCGATCTGGGGGCTTTTGGCGGTGAGATCGAAACGCCGCATCTGGATGCGCTGGCGCTGGGTGGGGTACGACTGACGGGGTTTCATACCGCGCCCACCTGTTCGCCAACGCGGGCACAGCTTCTGACCGGGACGGACAATCATCTGAACGGGCTGGGGCGTATGGCCGAGGCGCCGTCCCTGCAACAGATCGGGCGGCGCGGTTATGAGGGGGCTTTGCGGGCGGATGTCGCCACCTTGCCGGAAATCCTGCTGGCGAATGGTTATCGCACGGTGCATTCGGGCAAGTGGCATCTGGGTACAAAGTTGAAGCAGGACCCGTCACGGCGTGGTTTCCAGCACAGCTTTACGCTGGCCGAAGCCGGTCACAACCATTTCGGCGTCATCAGCAAGGGCTTGTTTGTCAAAACCACCTATCGGGAGAATGGTCAGGCGGTAAAAAGTCTGCCGCAGGATTTCTATTCGTCGGACTATTTTACCGATAAGCTCATTGAGAATCTGGAGGGCAGCCGAAAGGCCGACGGCGATAAACCGTTCTTTGCCTATCTGGCCTATACTGCGCCGCATTGGCCTCTGCATGCGCCGGAGGCTTCGATCGCCAAATATCGTGGTAAATATAATGCCGGTTACGACGCCCTGCGAGAGGCGCGCCTTAAGCGTCAGGTCGAACTGGGGCTTGCGCCCCAGGGGGTGAAGCGGGCGGCAAATCCGAGGGTCAAGGCCTGGGACAGCCTGAGTGCCGAAGATAAGCAGCACTATATCGCCACGCAGGAAGTTTATGCGGGCATGGTCGACCGCGTGGATGTGAATGTCGGGCGGCTTGTTCAGTATCTGAAAGATAGCGGCCAGTATGACAACACGGTGATCCTCTTCCTGTCGGATAATGGCGCGGAAGGGCTTGATCTGAGGACGGCGGATATTCCCATATTGTCAGGCTTGGTGAAGAAGTCGGATAACCGGCTCGGTAATATTGGCAAGTCGACCTCTCTGACCTCAGTCGGGGCGGGCTGGGCTGAAGCGGGGTCTGCACCGTCAAGGCTTTATAAGGGCTATCAGTCCGAAGGCGGCACACGGGTGGCGGCGTTTGTCACCTATGGCGGGCAAGATCGTGAGTTGACGCAAAAGGGCGGTATCAGTCCGGTATTCGGAACGGTGCGCGATGTAACGCCGACCTTTCTCGAACTGGCGGGTATCCGGCCGCATGACGGCAACTGGCAGGGCCGTAAGGTGGTGCCCATAGACGGACAAAGCTGGGCCGATGTCTGGTTTGGTCAGGCCCCGCGTGTGCATCCTGAAAATGCCGCCGTGGGTGCCGAACTGTTTGGCTCGAAATCCATCCGCAAGGGCGACTGGAAACTCCTGTCCTTACGTGGTGAGGCCTGGGCATTGTATAATCTGGCGGACGATCCGGGGGAAACCACCGACCTAAGTGCGCAGCATCCGGAAAAGACAGCCGAGCTTGTGCGTGACTGGGAGATCTATGCCCGATCTAACAATGTGCGCTTGCCCAAGAAGGCAGTCTATACGCCTTAGACTCAGGCCCTACTTAGGGCTTTCCGGTATTTAACGGGAATTTTAAGCAAAACCGGTCAATTTCCACGTTTTCATTGGAGGCATTTAGCTCCTAATCCCGTATCCGACCCAATTTTAAGGTATAATCCTATGGGTCATTTTTTGGTCAAGCCACAGTTATACCAATGGCCTTCAGCTCAGGAAGAAACCACCCAAGCGTCATGTGAAAGCCAAACTTCGAGAAGATCGCCGTGAAGCCACAAGTCACAACGAAACCTGGGCCATGGACTTTGTCCACGATCAGCCCTGCACTGGTCGCAAATTACGTATATTGACCGTCTTTGATACGTTTTCCCGCTTTCGCCGGCGCTTGACCCCCGCTACACCTACCGTGATGAAGATGTCGTGCAGACCCTGGAAAGGTCTGTAAGCGCGTTGGCTACTAAAGGGCCATTCGGGGTGATCAAGGCTCGGAATTTATCTCTCGTGACCTTGACCTTTGGGCCTGCCAGAAGGGCGTCACGCTCGACTTCTCGCGGCCAGGAAAGCCAACGGACAACGCCTTCATCTAATCCTTCAACGGCAAGTTCCGGGCGGAGTGCTTAAACGCGCACTGGTTCATGAGCCTTGACGACGCGAGTGAAAAGATGGAGTCTTGGCGTAAGGACTACAACGAAGTCCGACCCCATAGTGCTATTGGCAATAAACCCCGATATCACTCGTTTTCGGCTCCGCGGTGCCAGTCGCACCCTGAGCCCTAACCCCCGGAAATTCGAGTTTCGGGTGGCCAAGAAATGGGGAGCAGGTCAACCAACCGTCAGAGCGAACTCAAAACGGGTTAAAAGTTGGGGCATACACGCAGGCCTTCCCGTTATTGTAGCAATAATTTCCTGCTTTTTTATTGGCCAGCTACGCGCGTTTAACCAGCGGGCACGAGGGCAAGTTCAGGTCATACCTTAACTCATCTGTCACGTTGCCGAGTTTGCAATTTACGCAGTCGAATGTGGTGTGCGCGACACGTCCCTTCCTTAGTGAGCAATCAGCTAACCGCCAAAATGAGCGTCACACGAAGTTACACAGTTTAATATTTTTGTATGTTCGTAATGGGCGCGAAAGCGCCTGATAAACAATACCCTCATCTTGAGGGTCACTTGAGAAATCTGAATAGAGCGCGCACATCCTATTGCGCTCGCTCTATTCATCATACCGTAAGCTATGCTTTTGATGGTTTGTCTTCGCCTGAATGTGTTTCGTCGACGGATTTTATAATGGCGTCGATGGAGGGCATGTCGGCGGCGGTCTTGATATCGCTGCGTGGCCGCAAGGCATGGGTCAAACCGTTAATGTCCGACCCCGAAAGCCCTATCTCGGCCAGAAGCTGATCAACCAGAGGTGCCTGTGCGCGGTAACGTAAGGCACTGTTAACGACCTGATCAGACAGGTTGCCACTCTCAGAGGCCGGGCGAGCACCCGTAGAGCCGCCGCCATTCAGGCCTTCAACCTGAACAATCTTGATGGAGTCGATATTCTCCATTGGTTTCACGGATTCAGCGATGATCTGCGACAGATTTTCAATCAGCTTGATGCGGAGTTGCAAATCAACCTGATCCGATGACAGCAGATTAGCTGCAACGTTCAACGCCTCGCGGCCTTTGGATTCGACTTCGTAGTGCAGGCGTGCCGCTTCGGCTGCGACCCGAACGGCTTCAGCCTGAGCTTCGGCGGCGATTTTGGTTTGGTCAGCCTGACCACGGGCCTGTTCACGTAATGCTTCAGCCTGATCGGCTGCCGCATTTTTTTCAGCTTCGGCGGCTACACGAATGGCGATCGCTTCACGTTCGGCTTCTTTTGAGGCCTCGATCAGGTCGATGATCTTCTGGCGATCAGCGGCTTCGCGTTCCCGCACGGTTTTGACCTGCTCCTCGGCCTGTACGGCGAGTGCCAGAGCCTTATCGGCATCCGCCTTGGCTTCGGACTCGGCGCGGGATTTTTCGGCGACTGCAATGTTACGATCCTGCTCGGACAATTCGATAGCCTTGGCTTTTTCGATGTCCTGGGTGGCGATAGCGCGGGCCTTGGAAATTTCACGCTCGGCGACTTCCTGTTCCATGGCAATGCGCTGTTGGGCAACCAGACGTTCTGCCTCGATCCGTGCCTGATCAATCTGCTGCTGCGATGTGATCTTGGCACCTTCAGCTTCGCGCGCTTTTTCAGCCTCCTGACGCGCTACGTCGGCGGACTGTTCTGCGCGGCGGTTGGCCACTTCACGTTCCTGCTCAAGCTGAGCATATTCTTCGTCACGCGAAATCTCCAGCGTACGGCGTTGCGCCTCAAGATTTTTGGCGCGGATCTGAACCTGAGTATCCTGTTCGATGTCATTGCGCAGTTTTTTACGCAGTTCGATTTCCTGAGTGAGCCGTGTTAAACCTTCGGCGTCGAAAGCATTAAGTGGGTTGAAGTGCTCCATGGCGGTCTGATCAAGGCCAGTCAGCGAGACGGTTTCCAGTTCCAGTCCGTTTTTTAGGAGGTCTTCGGAAGACACCTGCTGCACTTTCTGAACGAAATGGGTGCGTTGTTCATGCAGTTCGGTCATGGTCAGTTCGGCCGCAACAGAGCGCAGGGCGTCAACGAACTTGCCTTCGACAAGTTCCTTAAGTTGCTCAGGGTGCATGGTGCGCAGGCCTAAGGTCTGGGCGGCGGAGGCGATGGCGTCAACGCTTGGCTGAACGCGCACATAGAACTCGGCCAGCACGTCAACACGCATGCGATCTTTGGTGATCAGGGCCTGCTCGTTGCTGCGCTGAACGGCCAGCCGCAATGTATTCATATTCACGGAGATGGTTTCATGCAGAACAGGTAGGACCAATGCGCCGCCGTTCATCACCACTTTTTCGCCGCCAAAACCTGTGCGGACAAAGGCGGTTTCTTTGGAGGCGCGCTTATAAAGGCGAGCAAAAATCAGGCCCAGAATGAGCAGAGCGACAAGACCAGCGCCCGCGATGATGGAAATTTCGATGATTGAGTTCATTTAAGCCCCCCTTACAGAGTTAAGCAATCAGACAGCATCGCGCAGCGACGTACTGGTGTTGTGGATAGCGAAATATTTAGCACCGGCATATCTGACAAGCAGTACGCTGGAGCCTTGTGGAAACATATCAGTGGCGTTGTCAGGTTCGACCATAATGTAATGGACCTGACCATGCGGATCGCGGACGCGGGCCTGAGCCGCACTGGCCGGACGCGCATCGCCGGTGACAATAACCGCGACCCGGCCCAGCAGGCTTTCGCGGGTGACGGCTGTGGTTTCGTCGCGCGGCATGATCCTGGCCACGCCCTTGCCAAAGACGCGGGTGACGGGCAGGGCGGCGCAGAACGCCAGCGGTGCAGCTAAAAACCACGGCGCAGGTTGTCCGATTATCGCCGCCACAATCCGCTGGCCGATAATTCCCGTCATGCCGAATGCGAACAGAAACACGACAATAAGCATCAATAACGGCAACCGGCCGACATTGATCCATGACAGCAGGGATGGCGTATCGACATTCACGTCGGCATCCACACCCAAGCCGTCACCTAGGGCCAGCCCGCCACCCAGCCCTGCGGCTTCGGCAATACCGATCAGCAACATAAGGGTGAGGGCAGCCACAAACGGGACGTTGTCACCGGACAGGAGGAAGTCCCACATTTACGGCCTCAATTCTTATCATCCGCACGCGCCTTGATCGCGGCCAGACGTTCTTCGACCCGGTTTCGGCGGGCCATGCCGTCAAGTTCAGCCAGCTTGGCACCTTGTTCCCGGTTTACGCCGCCAAGCGCCGGTGCACCTTCACGGGCCATCAGCCGGTCGAAGGCACCTGTGGCATTTTCAACCCGTCGCGTTACGCCAGCCCCTTCGCCTGCTCCGGCAGGGGCTGCACCGGCAGCCTCAGCCCCGCGCGCCCGTGCAAGTAACATCGATTGAAAAGCCTCTTCCATTTCGCGTCGTTTCGCCAGAAGAGCCGCGACATAGCCTTCCAGTTCGGTCTCTCGCCGCGCCGCTTCGGCGACAGTGGATTCCAGAACCGGAACCTGAGCTTCGACGTCCAGTTGATGCTCGACGGCCGCCCTTGCCAGATCGTCACGGCCTTCGCGTACTGCAAGTTCAACCTGAGCCGACAATTCTTCGTGACGACTGCTTTGTTCGGTTAAGCGTTTATTGGCCAGATGCTTGCTGGCGATTGCGCGCCCAAGTTCGGTGCGGACATCATCGACAGCCTTATCGATTTCACGCAATGTCTGCTGAAGCACAGCGTCCGGCATAGCGCCTTCAATAGCATCGATCAGCGCGTGGGCGCTGCCGGAAATAATGCGCCCGACGCGCGCGCTCAGAGTATCAGCCATTATTTGATCCTTCCATTAGCGTGCGGCACGGGCCGCAGATACAAGTTGCATAATATCCGACAGGCCGGCCAGCCTGCGGATAACGACTGTGGCATCGTAAGCCGGTGCTGTGGGGGTGACGGCCCAGCGTAACAGTTGCTCGGTCATTCTGGCGGCACAATCCACAAGTCGCTCTTCAAATTGGGTAAGCTCATCGGCACCTGCACCCGCACGTGGGACCGCCAGAGCCAGAGCGAGGAATTCTTCGGCAGTTGTCATCAGGCTAACGGTCACATCGGAATGACAGTTTGCATCCTGCTCAATGATGCGGATGGCGCGCGTGGCAGCGGCAAGGTGGTCATGGCTGATGGCCAAGGCCGCAGGGAATGACGCCGCCGGTTCCGCACGGTGACGTGCCTGCCGGATCAGGCCGCGTATCTTGTCACTAGCCGTCACAGCGCCATCGATTTCGAGCTCCGATAAAAAGCTGGTATCGACATCAGACAGACGAACACTGAGTGGGGTGGTTAGGGAGGCCATGGCGATAAATGTAATACAACGTCTGACATTTGTAAACACTCTGTTTTGCCTTTACATAATTAACCGTTGATCACTGCGTTTCGTCGCATAGTGCACTCGGCCTATCCATTTGTCGGTGCAGTAGATTTGAAAATGATCATTGATAGTGATCGTATGTGGAATTTATGCCTTGCATTTTGCCTGATATTTACTCAGACATATAATCCGGAAACGACTGCCGTTGACACAAGCAGATAATGCGGGCAGCGCACAAAAAATTGAAAAAGGTTAAATATGAAACGCGTTTTGACGGTGAGCGCGCTCGCTCTGTCCTTGCTGGTCTCTGGCTTAGTGCCCGCTTTTTCACAGGTCCCGGCACTTGAGGTGGCGCAGCCTGAAAAGACACTGACGATTGTCAGATCGGTTTCACCGGAGACAACACAGGTGCCGCCGGAAAGTGAACGCAGCGCCTATCTGTTCACCTATTTCAAGGATGAGACGCACGACATCTATTTTGCGACCTCACTTGATGGCTACAGCTTTACCGATGTTAACGGTGGGCAGCCGATCTTTCTCGGGCGTGAACTGGCCGAGCAGAAAGGAGTGCGCGATCCACATCTTTTCCGTGGGCCGGACGGGGCGTTTTATCTGGCCATGACCGATCTGCATATCTTTGCCAAACCGGCGGGTCTGCGTGAAACGGAGTGGGAGCGACCGGGCGAGGAATATGGCTGGGGCAATAACCAGAACCTCATTTTCATGAAATCCTATGACCTGCTCAACTGGACTCACAGTCGCGTACCGGTGGCGAAGCTGTTCCCTGAGGTCGGCGATCTGGGGGTGGTCTGGGCACCGCAAACGACCTGGGACGATCAGGCTGATAAGTTGATGGTCTATTACACTACACGGGTGAAAAAAGGGCAGGATCGTCTGGTTTACGCCTATGCAGATGATGACTTCACCACCTTGACGACGGTGCCGAAAACCCTGTTTACCTATCCCGTTGAAGGCAAGAGTGCAATCGATGGTGACATCACCAAAATCGGCTATAAATACCACATGTTCTATGTTGCCCATGATCAGCCGGGTCATCTGAGGCAGGCGATTTCAGATAAGATCAACGAAGGCTATGTCTTTAATCCGCAGAAAATTGACCCGGAAACCGTGGGCACCGAAGCGCCAAATCTCTGGCGGCGGCACGGCACGGACACCTATGTGCTGATGTACGATGTTTTCCGCGCCAAGCCCTTCAATAATATGGGTTTTTCGGAAACGGCCGATTTTGTGAACTTCAAAAATCTCGGGCGGTTCAACGAGCCTGACTCGCCCATGAAGGCCACAAACTTCCAGAGCCCGAAGCATGGCGCGATCATTGCCATTACGCCCGAAGAAGCCAAACGCCTAAACGATTATTTCGGCCACGGGAATCAACAATAATTACATCAGGGAGAGCAGGAGTGCTCAGATTAAAGGCGGGCCTTTGTGCACTGCCTTAGGTGCGGCTTTTCCGGCCCTCCCGACGACATCACCGGGCTTGACGGACCCGATGTTCGCCCCGTTCAAGCCCGGCAATTTCGGTGAGCCTGTCGTCAACGGCAAGGGCCGAATTACCCAATAGGCTGTATCCCTTCGGATAATGGATAGAAAAACAGGTCAGATATGAAGCGCTTATTCCTGATGGTGGCGATCCTCCTATTGCCCGTGGCGAACATGGCCGCCGCCAGTGCCGGTGCGCCGGGCATTGCCCGCACCGTCGCCGATGCCCTCCGTAACGATCCGGTTCTGAATGCGCCCATACGTGGCAGCGTCACCCTTCCGGAAACCGGTGCGCACATTACCGCCCTTGAGGGGCAGGCGGGTGTCGATCAGGTCAGGATCAGCTGGCGGTCATCGAAACCCTCTGTCATTTCCCACAGCGACAGGCGCAATGGCGCGGATGTGATCCGCAAGGGATCCGTGACGCGTGGAGCAGCGGAGGAACAGGTCAGACTCACTGCCACCGTCACCACGGCGGGAACACCGGCTATTACGGTACCGTTCGACCTGACCGTTCCGGCCCGGCCAAAGCTGTCCGAAATCGATTTGGAAGCCTATGTCTTCGCCTATTTCACGGCGGATACCATTGAGGGCGAGCGTATTTATTTCGCTGTTTCGGAAGGCAATAATGCCCTGCAATGGCGCGAACTCAATGCGGTGAAACCGGTTCTGGAATCACAGCACGGCACGCTCGGTTTGCGCGACCCGTTCATCATGCGCTCCGCTGAAGGTGACCGCTTCTTCCTGTTGGCCACTGACCTGTCTGCGGCGCGCACGGGCTGGAGTAAGGCCACCGATGAAGGCAGCCACTATCTGGAGATGTGGGAATCGACCGATTTGGTGAACTGGAGCGACCAGCGACACATAAAGGTCAGCCCGCCCAATGCCGGTATGACCTGGGCACCAGAAGCGACCTATGACCCGACCATCGACGCTTATGTTGTTTATTGGACGTCGCACATGTTCGAGGATGACGCACGCACGCGCAAGGACGACAACGGCCCGCAGATACTCATATCGACCACACGTGATTTCCGCACCTTCACCCCGGCTCAGCCGTGGTTCAAATCCGCCGATGTGCCGGATCTGGTTAAGGATCAGGGC
>JBCEBX010000273.1:0-3101 GCA_039206455.1 Asticcacaulis sp. | reverse complement strand
ATCTTCAGGGACGGAGACTACTATTACCGCTTTACCAAGGTAACCGATGCCGAGGGTTGTCCTTCGGCTGATATCATGGCCCAGCGTTCAAAATCACTCAGGGCGACCACCGAATCCGGCGCATGGACGGTCGTGGATCGCTGCATCGGACGCCGCGCGGGCACGCCGGAAGTGGAGGGGCCGAGCGCCTTCATCGCCAATCCGAATGATACGAGCGGCTTCAAATACTATGTGTGGGTCGATCATTATCGCGGTATCGGCTATATTCCGCTGGGGACGAATTCGCTCGAAACACCCATTGAATGGACCTATCCGGCGGATTTCCGCCTGCCCAAAAGGCCGCGTCACGGCTCGGTACTGCCAATTACGGCCCGTGAACGTGCCGCGCTTGTTGACCGCTGGGGCATTGTGACACCTGAGGTTCCGGCGTCCTCCAGCCCGCAGGCGCAACTTATGGACAACTGGGTCGTGCCGCCGGTTGTAGCGTCAGGCACGCGCCTGCCCGTGCCCCAGGGCCATGAGGTACGCTGGGCCGTGGAGGGGGCGAAGATCGTCGATGGGCTGCTGATAAATGATCAGGGCGCTCCGGTGAGCGTGAGCCTGACGGGTACACTCACCCTGCCGCAAGGCGACACACTGACAAAGACCTTCGCGGTTCAGGTACTCGGTCGTGACGGACAGATGCTGGCCGCCTATGCCCGTACGCCGACCACGGTGCGCGAGGCCAATCAGCCGAGTGTCGCGCGCAGCCTGCATCTGGCGCTTGGGCAAAACGCGGCCGACCTTGAGCCGCTGCACGGCAATTATGGCGTGCTGTTTGCCAGCGGCGACTATACGGACGTGGATCGGGTCGCCCTGCGTGGCCTGTCTGACCCGTCTCTTTTCTACTTTGCCGACGGCAGTCTGGGGGTCATTGCCACGCGTGTCGATATGTCGGGCGCGCCGGAGGCGACACAGCCCTCGCATACGCTAATCTTCAAGGCCGATCCGAAAAGCCCCGCCGACTTCACCGAGCTTGGCCTGATCGACCTGCGCACCGAAGGCGCGGTCGTCGCCCCTAAGGCGGTCTGGGATTCAGCCTCAAAGCGCTATGTCGTCTCATGGCGGGACGCCACCGGTGCCGCGCACTGGACGACGGTTGAGGATATGGCGCGTACCGAACTCAGGGGTTCGCCCTATCAGCCGGAAAACAGGGGCCGCCGTACACGGATCGCCACCGAGGGCAATGTCGGCAAACCCCATTCGGGGGACGTGGCGACGATCGACACCGCTCTGGCCGCCGCGACCGGTGACGAACGTGCGAACGGCCTGCCTATAAGCGCAGAGATAGCCTCAGCCCTTACGCACCGGTTCGGGCGGATAGTGAATACCGCTGCACGGGTTGAGCCAGTGAACATTGCCGCAGGCGATGTAACGACATTGGCCAATGTTCGGGCGCAGCTTGACTATTCCGATGGTTCGACCGCGACACGGGGTGTTGACTGGAACGCGTCCGATCTTAAACGTCTGGCGAAGGCGCGCAGCGGCACGCATGAAATTCGCGGAACGGTACGCCAGCCCGCCTATCCGCAGATATTTGCCTATAACCGGGCCGATCCGGCCATTCACCGCTATGAACGTGATGGGGTGGTAAAATACCTGTTCATTGCCACCGATGATACGAACAACAACAATGTAGGATCGCCCCATTTGCCGCTCAGGGTCGCCGACAGTCTGGCCGGTCTGGCGGATGACAATGGCGGTCTGGCGCGTGAGGTTGATCTTTTGAACCGGGTGACCCGCCGCGACCGCACGCGGGAGGGGCGGGTCATTGCCGGTTGCTACTGGGCACCGGAACTGCACGAGATTGGCGGTCGATTGAGCATATTGTTCGCGCCCTGCTTCAATCCCAACGATGATCAGGCAAACGAAAAGGGTTCATGGAGTACGGTCGAGGCGCATATCATGCAATTGCGCGACGGCGGCGATCCGGCCAATCCGGCCGACTGGTCTCAGCCTGCGGCGGTGCGCAAGGCCGACGGAACGGCACTCGGCCGGGCCGAATTCGACCGGAACATCAGTCTCGACATGTCCTATTTCGAGGCTAATGGTCAGCACTATTACACCTGGTCGCAGCGCTACATTTCCGACCCCGAAACCATGGGCGATCCGCTGACCTGGATCGCACGCGTGGACCCGTCCGCACCGACGCGTCTGGTCACCGAGCCGCAACTGATCATTGCGCCCAGCCTCTCATTCGAGGAAAACCTTGCCGAAGGGGCCTTCGCCGTGTTCCACAACGACCGGATTCATCTGGTTTATTCAGGCTCAAAAGTAAGTCCGACCTATGTCGTCGGCGGCGTATGGGCCAGAACAGACTCCAATCTCACCAATATTGACTCGTGGCACAAGTGGAAGGCCCCGCTTCAGAAAAGCGTACCCATGCCCGAAGGCGTGAACGATTACCTCACCTATGAACAGGGGGCAGGGCATGGCGCTTTCACCACCGATGAGGACGGTAACACGCTTTATGTCTATCACAGCTGGGGTAATGGCGTTGGGGGTAATGGCCGTGACACGCGCGTGCGCCGTCTGCATTGGGCAGCAGATGGTCGGCCTGTGCTGTATATGACACCGGATGAGGAGGTCGTTCCCGAAAATCGCGCGGTAACTACAAAGGTGACCATACAGTAATGTGTGCGTCGCGAAGGGTGTTTTTGAACACGCTGCTCTTGGCGCGAACTCGCCGAGAGCAGTCTGTGGCCGATTGAGATTGAATTCGATATAATAGGCCTCGATGATCTGGCGGACCTGAGAGAGCGGGTCGAACAAATGCCCATTTGGACATTCATCGCGCAGTCGACCGTTGAAGCTTTCCACGAAGGCGTTCTGGCTGGACTTGCCCGGTGTGTAGTGCCATTCACATGACGGTCCTGGGTCCACTTGAAGATGGCATGGCTGGTCATTTCGGTTCCGTAGTCAGAGACGATCGTCTTCGAGCGGCCGCGAAAAGCGATAAGCCGCTCAGCGACAACAATCGTACTGACAAGCTTTTGTTTCGCTCCTGACCGCGCTTAATATTACAACAGGATCTCGCCTGTAGAATTTCCGCTATTGGGAAC
>JBCEBX010000272.1:2033-3214 GCA_039206455.1 Asticcacaulis sp. | reverse complement strand
CCGAAGTCAAGCTGGACGGCGAAGACCTGCTGATCCTCAAAGAATCCGACATTCTCGGTGTGGTTACGCGCTAAGCCTTAGCCGCGTTCACCCCCTATCCAATTAACGCATCCAAATAGGAAACACTAAAATGGCTGCTAAAGACGTATTATTTGCTTCCGACGCGCGCGACAAGATTCTGCGCGGCGTCAACATTCTCGCCAATGCCGTTAAGGTAACGCTTGGCCCCAAGGGTCGTAACGTCATCCTCGAAAAATCTTTCGGCGCGCCGCGTTCGACCAAGGACGGCGTATCGGTCGCCAAGGAAATCGAACTGGCCGACAAGTTCGAAAACCTCGGCGCCCAGCTGATCCGCGAAGTCGCTTCCAAGACCAACGACAAGGCCGGTGACGGCACCACGACCGCAACCGTTCTGGCGCAGGCCATTGCCGTTGAAGGCCTCAAGTCCGTATCTTCGGGCCGCAACCCGATGGACCTGAAGCGCGGTATCGACAAGGCCGTTGGCATCGTCGTCGCCGAAATCAAGTCGTCGTCGAAGAAGGTCACCACCAACTCTGAAATCGCTCAGGTCGGCACCATCTCCGCCAACGGCGACACCGAAGTCGGTGAAATGATCGCCCGTGCCATGGAAAAAGTCGGCAACGAAGGCGTCATCACCGTTGAAGAAGCCAAGACCGCTGAAACCGAACTCGATGTCGTCGAAGGCATGCAGTTTGACCGCGGCTACCTGTCGCCTTACTTCATCACCAACCCCGACAAGATGGAAGTGGTCCTCGAAGACCCTTACATCCTGATCTTCGACAAGAAGATTTCTTCGCTTCAGCCGATCCTGCCGATCCTCGAAGCTTCGGTTCAGTCGGGCCGTCCGCTGCTGATCATCGCCGAAGACGTCGAAGGCGAAGCCCTCGCCACCCTCGTTGTCAACCGTCTGCGTGGCGGCCTGCGCGTCGCAGCCGTGAAGGCACCGGGCTTCGGTGACCGCCGCAAGGCCATGCTTGAGGACATCGCCATCCTGACCGCCGGTCAGGTTATCTCCGAAGACCTCGGCATCAAGCTTGAGAACGTGACGCTTGACCTGCTTGGCCGCGCCAAGAAGGTAACGATCACCAAGGAAAACACCACCATCGTTGATGGCGTTGGTGAAAAGTCCGAAATCGAAAGCCGCGTGGCTCAGATCAAGG
>JBCEBX010000272.1:0-2023 GCA_039206455.1 Asticcacaulis sp. | reverse complement strand
ACCTCCGATTACGACAAGGAAAAGCTGCAGGAACGTCTGGCGAAGCTCGCCGGTGGCGTTGCCGTGATCCGCGTCGGTGGTTCGACCGAAGTGGAAGTGAAAGAGCGTAAGGACCGCGTTGACGACGCCCTCAACGCCACCCGCGCAGCCGTGGACGAAGGTATCGTTCCGGGCGGTGGTACGGCCCTGCTTAAGGCCTCCAAGGTTCTGGCTGACCTTAAGGGTGACAACGACGACCAGACCGCCGGTATCTCCATTGTGCGCCGCGCGCTTCAGGCCCCGATCCGTCAGATCGCTGAAAACGCTGGTGTCGAAGGCTCCATCGTTGTGGGCAAGATCCTTGACTCGAACGACGCTACGTTTGGCTTCAACGCCCAGACCGAACAATATGTCGATCTGGTCGCCGACGGCGTGATCGATCCGGCCAAGGTTGTACGTACGGCTCTGCAAGACGCCGCTTCGGTATCAGGCCTCCTGATCACCACCGAAGCCGCTGTGGTTGAATCGCCGAAAAAAGACGCAGCTCCGGCTATGCCCGGCGGCGGCATGGGCGGCATGGGCGGCATGGATTTTTAATTCATTCGCTCGAAAGTCCTTCGGCTTTCAGCCTCAGTGTACTTTCTCGCGGGTCGTTTCGAGAGCTTTTCTCTCGGAGCGGCCCTTCGAGAAAAGCTCACATATTATCTGCGGAAAAGAGCGGGTCGCAGGACCCGCTCTTTTTTGTTCTGATTATACGGTTGATTTTGCGAACGTATCGCATAAGCTGCCCCTCTGATTATTTCCCAAGGGGCACTTCATGACATTTGTACAAGCGATTAAAAGCGCATTTAATAATTACGTGAACTTTAAGGGACGCGCCATCCGCTCTGAATACTGGTGGTTTGTCCTGTTTCAGCTTTTGCTGCTGATCATCCCATACACGCTGATGTTCGGTGAAACCATGAACGGTCAGGCAGGTATCGGCACCGCCCTTTATTACATTGTTGCTCTCGGCCTGTTTCTCCCCGGCCTCGGCCTCAGCTTCCGTCGGTTGCATGACACGAACCGTAGTGCCTGGTGGCTATTTATCGTCCTCATTCCCATCGTCGGCAGCATTCTGCTTCTGATCTGGACTATCCAGAAAGGCACCGACGGCCCCAACAAATATGGCGAAGACAAGCTGAAACCTGATGTGGTTTCTACCTTCGAATAAGAAAAGGGGCGGTTCCGGTGAGGAGCCGCCCTTTTTCATTTCTGCCCCTGCCCGTCATCCTGTAACTGATTGGCCGTCAGTCGTGTCATCACACAGACAAACAACACCCACACCAGATTATTCTGCGACAGGATGAAGCTTTCCGACAGGATCAGGAAGCTGAACAAACACAGGATCAGCACCGAAAAATAGCCATCCTTCACCCGCTCAAAACGGAACAGGGCGCAGAAAAACGTCACCACCAGACACAGGCCAAACAACAACACCCCAACCCAGCCGAGTTGCACCAAAAGATCAAGCCAGCCATTGTGCGCCGACGGCACTTTCCAACCGGTTTCCTCCCGCACCACCGCCGCAGGGATAGAGTCCGGCGTCCAGAAGGCCTTATAACCATAGCCCAGCCACGGGGCCTTGTCCGACAGCCGCAATAACGAATCCCAGATATCCGTCCGTCCGGTAAGCGTCGGATCTTTCCCCAACGCCTTGAGGACAACTTCCGGCATCAGGAAAAACACCGTCCCGCCAATCAGAGACAGGGTCGTCGCCCCCCAGACAAACAGAATACTTAACACGCCCCCCCGCCTGAGCGCCATTAAGACCGGCAAGGCCCCCAGACTGAGCATACAGGCCAGTAACGACGTCTTTGATCTCGACATCACCACCATGAAAAAGATCAGCACGGCCACGCCAATCCAGAACTTGCGCCGTTCCGGCACCATCAGCGCGCTGGCATTGGCGGCGATGAACCCCAGCGTCATCATGGCCGCCATCTGGTTTTTCTCCTGCCACAGACCACGCCAGGCACCGGCATTAATATCGTCATGCACGCCC
>JBCEBX010000271.1:0-3215 GCA_039206455.1 Asticcacaulis sp. | reverse complement strand
TCGTTCTGCTCATAGCAGATATTGGCACAGATCACGGTCGTGGCCTTAAGCCCCTTATAGACGGTCACACCGCCCTTGACGGGGGTACCCACGGAAATATCACCGTCCCAGATGGTGCGTCCCGAACGGTCTGTTACCGTAACGGCGCTGCGGCCATAGTCCTTGCCGACAATATAGATGGTGCGCGAATCAACGACGGTAACATCGGCAATGGCCGGATTTCCGACAATGACAGACCCTGCCGAAGCGCTCAGGCTCACCCGCTGGGTATGGTTCTTCTCAATGACGACGCGCTGACCGGCAACCGCAGCGCCTGCCGCCATTACCGCCGCCATGGTCACAATGGCCGCACCCGTCGCAATGAGTTTCCGCATCCGTCTATCCATAAGAGACTATTGTCCCTCCCAGACATACTGAACAAATGTTTAAAAAGCCTGAATAGCCACAGGGCGCGCATCTGCCTCTAATGGAAATGCAGATCCATCCACACCATCGCCACCTCATTCGGCCTTAAACACCTCAGACCCGAATTGGCATGATTAAACGGATCAGGCATATGATTGACCGGCTCGGCACAGAAAAAATCCTCTCCCGGCGGCACATAGATATGCAGCCAGCCACAATCCGGTGAGGCCCTGAGACTGACCACAGGTTTACTCCCCTCGCTGATTTCCACACGTCCGCTGAAACCGGTATGGCAATGATCGATCAGGCTGTCATGACTGACCTTATCGCCATTGCCCCAATCCTTTTGCCAGCGCCCGGCATGCCATTCGACCGGCAAACAGTCCTCATCCGACAACCACACGCCACTGACCTGCGCCTTTAACTGCGTCTTGTCCGTGCGATTAAAATAGGGATGAAACCCAAGCCCCGCCGGCATGGGCGACAAACTGAGATTGCGCACACTCAGCCAGACCCTTAAGCCCTGCGCCCCCAGTTCAAACAACTGCGTCGCCTCATAATCCCACGGCCATTCATCCGCCTGATGACGATAGGTCAGAAGGGCACGCGTCTCACGGGCCTCCGTCACCGACCATTGCGACCGCCAGCCCTGCCCGTGCAAGGTGTGCGGATGGTCCCCCAGATTGGGCTTCAGCCTGATCTCGTTGCCGCCAAAGACAAACCGCCCGTCACGGATGCGATTACAAAACGGCACCAACGGAAAACAGGCGGTTTGCAGCACATCGTCCGCCCCCTCCGGCGTCACCCGCAACACATCACGCCCCTTGTGCGTCAACCGCCCTATAGCGCCCCCCAGCTCCGGCAAAAGCTCCAGTTGCGCACGTGTATGGCTCAGGCTGATCATGGCATTTCTTCCGGTATTATTATTTTCAGACACAAAAGGCGGAACCGGTGTCCCGATCCCGCCTTCTGCTGCAATCTGTTTTTTCAGATGCTTATTTTTTCCACAATTGCTCAATGGCTTCAAGGGTTTTACCCTTGGTTTCGGGTACGAACTTCCACACGAAGATCGCCGCCAGAACCGAGAAACCGGCATAGATGTAATAGTTCAGACCGTGGTTAAAGACGGCATTCAGCGCACTGTCGCCATCCACCACCTTGAACGACCAGGTGACGATGTAATTGGAAATCCACTGCGCCGCGACGGCAATAGCCATGGCCGTCCCCTTGATCGAGTTGGGGAACATTTCCGACAGAAGCACCCAGACAACCGGCCCCCACGACAGGGCAAAACCGGCGATATAGAGAATAGCCGCATACAGAAGCAGCGTCCCTTCCTGCTTTTGCTGGAACAATACCCCAAGCGCCAGCATGGCCACCGCCATAACAATCGCCCCAAGAATCAGAAGCGGCTTGCGGCCCCAGCGATCAACCGTAAAGGTCGCCACCAGCGTAAACACCACATTGGCGGCCCCGACGATCACCGTCTGCAACAGGGCCGTATCCGTCCCCGACCCGATGTTCTTGAACATCAGCGGCGCGTAATAAAGCACGGCATTGATACCGACGAACTGCTGGAATACCGACAACAGCACACCAACCACAATGACCGCCGCACCAAAGGAAAACAGCTTGCCCGAATGCTGCGTCAGGCTGCCCTTGATTTCACGCATCGTTTCCTGCGCCGCTTCCGGGCCATTCAACTGGTTAAGCAGCTTTTCTGCCTTATCATTCTTGCCCTTAAGCACGTACCAGCGCGGCGTATCCGGCATGGTCAGGGCCGCCACGAAGAACAGAGTCGCCGGAACCGCGGCCGAGGCCAGCATCCAGCGCCAGCCGGTGGCCAGAATCCATTCATCCGTGCCCTGCTGGGCAATCTTCATATTGACGAAATAGACCAGCAACATACCGCTGACGATGGCGATCTGCTGAAAAGTCACCAAAAGCCCGCGATGCTTGGCCGGTGCGATTTCGGCGATATAGAGCGGGGATATCAATGAAGCCATACCAATGGCCACCCCGCCAAAGAAGCGGTAGATCATGAACGGCGTCAGGCCATCAACGCCCATGCCGCCAATCGGTGCCAGCCCCAGTTCGGGATAGCCCGACAGGATCGACGACGCAAAGAACAAAAAGGCAGCAATCAGCATACCGGCCTTACGGCCAATCGCGGTGGCCAGAGGCCCCGCCAGCAATGAACCGGCGACACAGCCCCACAGCGCAATGCCGATGGCCGTACCCGAAAGCGAGTTACGCGCCATTTCCGACATGTCGGTGCGCGGTGTGATGAAATTATGGTCAATCGATTCGACCGCGCCGGATATCACCGCCGTATCGTAACCGAACAACAGCCCGCCCAGAGCCGCACCAATCGCAAGCCCCATGACAAGGCCCGTATTCACTTTCCCCACGGTTGAGGTCATGAACTATCCTCCCTTGCTGACAAAACAGGCAAATTATGCGCCGTTTCGTCCCTGTTTTTTCCAAAAAGCAAGACCCCCCTTAAGGTCCGCCCGCGTTTCCTGTTCTGTGCCGCATCCGTTATTAAGCTTGCCGTTGGGGCGTCGGATTTCGGTTAAACTGACTCATAATGTCAGCGCTGTCATTCGTAAAGCGGGGATACGTAACGAAGGGAAAATACCCGCCTTATCCCCCAGACTTCACCTCTTTCAGGGCATCTGGCAAGTAAATTATGATAGCGCTACCAAAAACTATTCCTGCATCCTTCCTGCGAAGCGGGGCCATGACTTAACATCCTCCCCTGCGAAGCGGGGGAGGTGTCAGCGCGAAGTCGCTGACGGAGGGGGCAA
>JBCEBX010000270.1:0-12839 GCA_039206455.1 Asticcacaulis sp. | reverse complement strand
CGGACAACGTCGCAAGATGCTCAGGGCGTCACTAAAAGGGCTGGGGGGCGAAACCCTGCTGGAAAAGGCAGGTATTGATCCAACCGCGCGGGCCGAAGTCATAGCGCCTGCGGATTTTCTGCGACTGGCCGGACTTTTACAGGCATAAAACCTATTCCTCTATGCGCCAAAGTATCGGTTGCCTGACCCGTTGCCCCGGCTTCAGACTGTCCGGATTTACACGACCATGCAACTCAAGCGCCTTGATCGTGTTTTCACCAAAGCCATAACCCTCAGGGGTTTCCGACACCACGGTACAATCCCTGAGACGGCCACCTTCAACCACGGTGCAGTCAACCTGAACCCGTCCCTCAACTTGGGCACGACGCGCTTCGGCGGGAAAATAGCGTAACCACGGAACAGGCTCTGTCAGTCGAGCATTAGGTACAACCGGCGGTTCTGCCGCTGCGGCCACACCCGACAACAAAAGAAATCCGAAAAATGTCATTTGTTTAGATCGGCTCGGCCATCAGGTCATCGACAAACGGTGCTATCCACAGGCCGCGTGACCGCCGCGCCGATTCCGAATGATAGATATGCACCAGTTCGGCATAAGAACGGTCAAAGTCATCATTGAGGATGACATAATCATATTCCGCCCAGTGCGAGATTTCTCCCTTGGCGCGGCTGAGGCGGCGTTCAATCACCTCATCCGAATCCTGCGCACGGGCATAAAGGCGGCGCTTCAGTTCTTCCATACTTGGCGGCAAGATAAAGACACGCACCACATCCGACGGGGCCTTGGCCGAAATCCGTTGTGCCCCTTGCCAGTCAATGTCGAACAACACATTCTGGCCTTGCGCAAGCGCCGCTTCGACCGGTTCGCGCGGAGAACCATAGCGGTTGTCATGCACCGCCGCCCATTCCAGAAGCGCGTCGCGCTCAACCAGCTCATCCATCTTCGCATTATCGATGAAATGATATTCCCGACCGTCCTTTTCACCCGGACGAGGTTCGCGCGTGGTTACCGAAACCGATAAATCAAGGTCACCATGGTCGGCCATCAGGCGACGGCACAAGGATGTCTTGCCTGCGCCCGAAGGCGACGACACGATCAGCATAAGACCGCGACGAATTTGTGAGCGAAGGCGTTGGGTATGGGGCATGGTTACTCTACGTTTTGTATCTGTTCACGGAACTGATCGATAATCGATTTCAGTTCCAGTCCCGTTTGGGTCAGTTCGGTGAAAGCCGCCTTGGAACACAGGGTATTGGCTTCGCGCATGAATTCCTGACTGAGGAAATCCAGCTTGCGGCCCTGAGAGGCTTTTTCGGACAATAGCTGCTGCGCTGATACAATATGGGCTTTCAGGCGGTCAAGTTCTTCGCGCACATCGGCCTTCACCGCAAGCACCGCCGCTTCCTGTAATATCCGCTCCTGCAAATCTTCGCCGGGCAACAACTCGGACAAACGGCGCTCAAAGCGGTCACGGATAACCTGAACCTGCTGGGCCGCAAGCGCTTCAGCCTGCGTCAAACACAAAGACATACCCGCCAGATGCTGCGTCAGTATCAAAAACAGGGCCTGCCCCTCATCAAGACGAGATTGTTTGAGCTTATCGAGAACGACCTCAAGCCCCGCCAACAATGCCGCCTCAAGCCCCTCATCGCTACCTGCCTCATCGGTCTGGGTCTCGATAACGCCTTTGAGCGCCAAAAGGCCATCCAGACTCGGCATGGTCGCCTGCCCCTGCGCCAGCAGGCTATTACCAATCTCAAGATAATGATTGAGGACGGCCTGATTTACGGTGAAATCAGAACTGATTTCCGGACGCTTGATGTTAAGGGTCAGGGATACCTGCCCCCGCTGAAAACGGGCGCGCGCCAGTTCTTTGGCGGCACGGTCGATCACTTCGAAGCCTGAAGGCAAACGCAGCTTCACATCCAGTGTGCGCCCGTTTACCGAACGCGCTTCATACACCCACTGAATGTCACCGAAACTGCCTTCATGGCGGGCAAATCCGGTCATGGATGACGGATGGAATGCGGCTATACTCATGGTTCTACCGTAGTCAGTTCTCTGGAGGTCTCAGGACGCGTCACCGGAATGGCTACGCCGCTGGATTCAATGGCGCGCCACCGCGCCACGTTTTCAAGATGCTGATCATAGGTTTGGGCAAAAACATGCCCGCCGGTACCATCAGCGACAAAATAAAGATCAGAGGTTTTCGGCGGATTAAGCACAGCCTGAATTGCCGCCTTACCCGGATTAGCGATTGGCGTCACCGGCAGACCATCAATCTGATAGGTATTCCAGGGCGTGTGCGTATCCAGTTCACTGCGTCTCAGGCCACGACCCAGAGGCTCACCTTTTGATACCCCATAAACCACCGTGGGATCAGACTGCAACCGCATACCCAGCCGCAGACGATTAACAAAAACGGCGGCGACCTGTGGACGCTCAGAGGCAATGCCGGTTTCCTTTTCCACCACAGAAGCCAGTATCAACGCCTGCTCCTTGGTCTTAACCGGCAGATCAGGCGCACGTTGCGCCCATAATTCATCCATTACTTTCCGTTGCGCCGACAACATGCGCTCAAGTACGGCCTGACGGGTTTCTCCGGGTTCGTACTGATAGGTTTCAGGCAATACCGCACCTTCAGGCGGGATATCGACATCGCCCGTAAGCTTTTCTGCCGCCATCAGTATGCGCACGGCCTGCGCCGAGGTACGTCCTTCGGGAATGGTGATAAAATGCTGAACCACACGCCCTTCAAGCAGGTGGTTTAAAACGCCAACCATGGAAAGGCGTGAATGGAATTCATAGGTGCCTGCCCTCAGACCTTTGGGCTTGTTGCTCAGGCGGGCGGCAATTTTAAACGCCGTACCGGAGCGTATAACACCGGCACTCTCAAGCTTGCTGGCAATGGCATTAAGCCCCTGACCACGCTCAACCGTCACCTCAGTGAGCTGCCCCGAACGAGCGGCAGGCCCGGGGCCAAAAGCATAAAGCCCTGCCGCTGCTATCAGAAGCAGGATACCGCCCAATAACCCCATGAAGGGGGCCATCAGGCGGTTGGTTTTCGCTTTACGTTCGGAACGTTTTTTCGGGGGGCGCTTCTTAGTGACACCGTTTTTTTTCGTACTCATGCCCCCGCAGCTCCCCGTAACCTAGTCTGTGACCTTACCCAGAACGATAGCCGCATTGGTGCCGCCAAACCCGAAAGAGTTTGACATCACCTTGTCGATTTTCATCTTCTTGGCCTTATGTGGCACCAGATCAATTGGTGTTTCCACATCCGGATTATCCAGATTGATTGTCGGCGGCGCAATCTGATCGCGAATGGCCAGTGTACAGAAGATGGCCTCAACCGCGCCAGCCGCCCCAAGCAGGTGACCTATAGCCGATTTGGTGGACGATACCGTGCCGGTTTTGGCGCGTTCGCCCCACATACGTTCAATGGCCTTAAGCTCAATGCCGTCAGCCATGGTCGAGGTGCCATGTGAATTGATATAGTCGATTTCGGACGGATCAGTCTTGGCGTCTTTCAGAGCCGAGATCATAGCCCTATAGCCACCCTCGCCGTTTTCGGAAGGGGCCGTAATATGATAGGCATCACCCGACAGGCCATAGCCCAGAACCTCGGCATAGATCTTGGCCCCGCGTGCCTTGGCGTGTTCGTATTCCTCAAGGACCACGACGCCTGCGCCTTCACCCATAACAAAACCGTCACGGTCCTTGTCGTAGGGGCGCGAGGCCTTTGTGGGTTCGTCATTGAACGCGGTACACAGGGCACGGCAGGCGATAAAGCCGGCAATCCCGATCGGCACAATGGCTGATTCAGCGCCACCGGCGACCATGACATCCGCATCACCGTTTTTGATCAGGCGGGCCGCATCGCCAATGGCATGCGCACCGGTCGCACAGGCGGTCACGACCGAATGATTCGGTCCCTTAAGGCCGTGACGGATCGACACCTGACCCGAAGCCAGATTGATAAGCGAAGACGGAATAAAGAAAGGCGAAATCCGCTTGGGGCCTTTTTCCTGAAGCTCAAGCGCGGTTTCAGCAATGACGCCCAGCCCGCCGATACCCGAACCGATCAGCACACCGGAGCGAAACTGATCATCCTCGGTCTCAGGATGCCAGTTGGCGTCCTTCAGGGCTTCGTCGGAAGCAGCAATGGCATAAAGAATAAAGTCGTCGACCTTACGGCGTTCCTTGTTGGACAGAACCGTCGAAGGATCAAAGGCGCCCTCATACTCAGGCGAACCACCACCACGACCGTCTACGGTCGGGATTTCACAGGCTACCTGACAGGCATAGTCCGTCGTATCAAAGGCCGTGATCTTACCGGCACCGGATTGTCCGTCCAGCAGACGTTTCCAGGAAATATCGACTCCGGCCCCCAAAGGCGAAATCAAACCCAACCCCGTTATAACGACGCGACGCCCCATGTAACCTTATCCTTATAAATCAATCAGAACTAAGAAGGCGCGGCCTCGATTCGGCCACAGAGGCCGCCCGAAACCGCGCCTTTAAATCCGTCAGCGGATTAAGCGGAAAGCTTTTCCTTGATGTAGTTGACCGCATCGCCAACCGTCAGGATGTGCTCAGCCGAGTCGTCAGGAATTTCGATATCGAACTCTTCTTCGAAAGCCATAACCAGCTCAACGATGTCGAGGCTGTCGGCTTCGAGGTCATCGATAAAGCTCGCCTTTTCGGTGACTTTTTCAGGATCAGCATCCAAATGATCGATAACAATCTTACGAACGCGTTCAAGAACTTCAGACATATTAGGCCCTCTAGAGGTTTAAATATACGACCCGACGATTACGCCTTTGAAGGGGCCGATAGAATCCGGGTTAACTCGCTTTTATTCACCTTAAGTGTGGGTTTCAAGCGATTTTAAGTGGTCACCCGCCCACAACCGTTCACGGCTAAGGCATAATGCGTGATTTTAGATCATCACCATGCCGCCGTTGACGTGCAGGGTCTGTCCTGTGACATAGCCTGCCTCGTCACTGGCCAGATAGACGGCGGCGGAAGCGATATCGCTTCCCTCCCCCAGCTTTCCGGCCGGAATTTTTGTTAAAATAGCGTCACGCTGGGCGTCATTCAATACGTCCGTCATCGGCGAAGCGATAAAGCCGGGGGCAATGCAGTTGACCGTAATGTTACGGCTGGCCACTTCCTGCGCCAGGGCCTTTGAAAAACCGATCATGCCGGCCTTGGACGCGGCATAGTTGGTCTGGCCCGGATTGCCCATCACGCCGACAACAGAGGTGATGCCGATGATGCGGCCATGACGGCGCTTCATCATGCCCTTGACCGCCGCACGTGACAGACGGAAATAGGATTCCAGATTGACGCGAATGACCGCGTCCCAGTCTTCGTCCTTCATGCGCAGGATCAGACCGTCCTTGGTAATGCCCGCATTGGCCACCAGAATATCCAGCGGCGAACCGGCAGCCTCTTCGGCACGCCCAATCAGGCTATCAACCTCAGCGGCATCAGACAGATTGGCGGTGACGGAAAAGGCATTGTCGCCAAGCTCTGCGAGACGTTCCTGCAAAACCGCCTCACGTGTGCCCGAAAGCACAACCTTTGCTCCGCGCGCATGGAGCGAACGGGCAATGGACGCCCCAAGGCCACCGGTTGCACCGGTTACAAGGGCGGTTTTACCTGTCAGGTCGAACATAAGCTGGCTCCTGCAATAGATCGTAAGGGGCAGCCCCGTATAGCAAAGCCCCTAAACGATCAAGTCTATTTCCGGTGACGAAGCCTAGAGGCTCTTGGCGAAAGCTTCGAAATCGATGGCATTATTTAGGGCTACGGCCTGCGCATCAGGAGCAATGCGCTTGATCATACCGGTCAAAACCTTGCCTGTCCCCAGTTCGGCAAATTGCGTCACAGCCCCTTCACCGGCCAGCCATTGCACTGATTCGCGCCAGCGCACGCGGCCCGTCACCTGCTCAACCAGCAGGCCGGAAATAGCTGCAGGATCTTCGACCGGACGCGCCGTGACATTGGCCACCAGTGTCGCTTTCGGTGTCTGAATAGCCACCTGAGCCAAGGCTTCGGCCATTTCATCCGCCGCCGGTTGCATAAGGGGGCAATGGAAAGGGGCCGATACGTTCAGGAGCATGGCCTTGGCCCCCAACTCCTTGGCCTTTTCAATCGCAGCTTCAACCGCCTCTTTCTGGCCGGAAATAACGATCTGACCGGCATTGTTGTCATTGGCGATCGACACGGTACCCACCAACTGGCCCGCAGCCACCGCCGCCTCGGCCAGATCGAGGTCAGCCTTAGCCCCGATCAGGGCGGCCATAGCGCCCACACCCACCGGCACCGCGCGTTGCATGGCCTGACCGCGACGCTTCAGCAATCTGGCTGTGTCAGAAAGCGTAAAAGCCTCAGCAGCAGCCAGCGCCGAATATTCCCCCAACGAGTGCCCGGCCACAAAGGCAGCTTTTGACACATCAACACCGAAATCGGTTTTCAGAACCCGCACAACAGCCAGAGACGCCGCCATTAGCGCCGGTTGCGCATTTTCCGTCAGAGTAAGATCGGCCTCAGGCCCTTCGCGCATCAGCTTGAACAGGTCCTGGCCCAAAGCCTCATTGACCTCGTCAAACACTGCACGTGCGGCAGCGAAATTATCATAAAGCTCGGCGCCCATACCGACGCTTTGTGAGCCCTGTCCCGGAAAAACAAATGCCAGTGTCATCTTGGTATCCCTCTAAAGCCGCTGAGTCTCAAATATTCACTTGGGTTAGGGGAAACTCAGGGCCAAGACAAGCCTGTATATACCACCCTGTATACAGATAAGAAAATCACCTTGCCTAAGGCGTGATTTTGCCGTTTACAATTCAGGGTAAGTAACGCGTCTTGAGTGGGGGGACGATGCAAAACATATCCAGGCGGGCCGTCTTTGAGGGATTAACGGCCTTTATTGCCTGCATAACAGCGCCTGATGCCTTTGCATCCAATGGTGACGACGCACCGCCGGATTTGGCCATATTCGGCAAACTTCCCGATATTGAGTCGGTTTCACTGTCTCCCGACGGCAATCATGTCGGCCTGATTAAACGTATTAACGACAAGACAGTCGTTGTTGATTACGATCGGGAACAGCAGGATTTTCGCTTCCGTCAGGTCAGCGGTGCCAAGGTACGTTCCCTGTCATGGGCTGATAATGAACACCTTCTGGTGGTGGTTACCCAGTTTGAGGAAATCGAGCGCTTCGCAGGCGGAAAGAACGAATATTCTCAGGGTCTCGTAATGAGCCTCTGGAAAGGTACCTATCGGGTTCTTTATGAAGGCATGCACGGCTTCGCCCCGATAATCTCCGGAAATTGCCATGTCATTGATTATAAGGGTGAGCGGTGCATTACCGCTTCAAATCACCGGTTTGTAAGCTCAACTTTCCGGACTCTGTACGCTTTTTCCCTGACGTCTGATCGAAAGTACCCGCTTGATGAGACACCTGATCATGCGGAATACTGGATTTTGTCCAAAGACGGCGACATACTGGCACGGGAAGATTTTGATCTTTCGAGTCGAAACTGGACTCTAAGGCTGGCGCCCACACCTAAGGCGCTCCTTAAAAAAGTACACTCACAGACCTTTCCGGGCGTAGCCCGTGCCAATCTGATTGGGCTTGGGCGTACCGAAGGGACTTTTCTTGTCTCCATGCCGGATGAGAACGGCGACTTCCGTTATCATGAGATCACCGCTTCGGGCGATCTTTCCGCGCCTTTACATGATGACACATCTGAAACCGCCACTATTTACCATCCTAAAACGAAGCTGTTGGCGGGGTTTCAAACGGGTCAATATGACCGTCGCACCTATGTGTACTTTGATCCGTTAATGGAAAAAATTCCGTCACTGGTCAAAAAGGCCATGGGTGACAACTACTATGCCATAACCTATTCAATGGCGGACGATCCCCGCAAGGTCATTGCCTATACCGAAGGCGAAGCGAATGCGGGAAGCTTTTACTTTATCGATTTTGGCTCTGGTGAATCTGAAATAATGGGGTCGCAATACCCCGATATGCCCGAAGAATGGGTCGCCAATAAATCAAAATTTACTTACAAGGCCTCAGACGGCCTTGAGATCGAAGCCTACCTGACCCTGCCCCCTTTCAGGGAAGTAAAAAATCTGCCGCTTCTGGTTATGCCACATGGCGGGCCAGTTGCTTATGACAGCATGAATTATGACTGGATGGCTCAGGCGGTGGCGTCACGCGGCTATGCGGTTCTGCAACCCAATTTTCGCGGATCAAGCGGATACGGTCTTGATTTCATCAAGGCAGGTTACGGCGAATGGGGCCGTAAGATGCAGACCGACCTCAGCGACGGTGTAAGGCATCTGGCTGAATCTGGCATCATAGCCCCTGAAAGGGTTGCGATTGCGGGCGCGTCCTATGGCGGTTACGCGGCTTTGGCGGGAGCGGCCTTTGATGCCGATGTCTATCGCTGCGCCATATCGATTGCCGGTTTGTCAGACATCCACAGATGGATGGAATGGGAACTGGAAGAGGTTGCCAGAAACAAGAAGGCCTCCAGCATCCAGATATGGAAACAGCGACTGGGTGACGAAAAGCGCTGGCCGCATATATCTCCGGCCCGACACGCGGATGCGATTAAAGCCCCGATCCTGCTGATTCATGGCAAGGACGATGATGTCGTTCCCTTCGAACAAAGTACGATTATGCGGAACGCCTTGAGGCGGGCCAACAAACCCTTCGAGTTTGCTGAACTGAAACGGGAGGATCACTGGCTGACGTTTGAAGTGACGCGCATCCAGACTCTGGAGCTCATGATCAGCTTTCTGCAAAAACATAATCCGGCGTAAAAACGATACAAAAAGAGAAAATCTCACTCATGACAAATCAACTGATTAAAGTGTCCGTTTGCGCCAGCCTTTTTGCCTTTGGCGCGTTCGCTCAGCCGGTTCTGGCTCAGAAATCTGAAACCCTGGCGCCTGAGACCCGTCCGCCGCTTTCTGCCTATGGCAAATTGCCAGACATCGAGGATGTCGCCCTGTCACCATCTGGTACGCGCGTGGCGCTGGTAAAAGATATCAATGACCAACGCATCATCATTGATCATGATATTGCCACGGGTGACAATAAATTCGCCAGCGTCTCCAAATCTAAAATCCGAACCCTGTTCTGGGGCGACGATGACCATATTATTCTGGTGGCCTCACAAACGGCCAACCTCAGAGACTTCGTCGGCGGTAGCAGCGAATGGTACACCGGTCAGATACTTAATCTGCGCAAGGGTAAGTACAATGCCATGTACCGGGGCATGGAAAAGTTTAATCCTGTTGTTATGGGTAATATTAATCGCATCAAGGTGAGGGATAAATATCAGGTTACCGCGTCAAACGTGAAAATCGAATCGGAAGGTTTCCGCAGCCTTTACGGCTTTAATCTCGACAACGGACGCGGTTTTCTGATTGATGAAGACCCGCACCATATACATAGCTGGGTGATAAAGCCCGACGGCGAGCTTTTGGCGCGTTCTGAACATGACCGCGACACCAAGGTTTGGAACCTGCGATACAGGCAGGGAAAATCATGGAAATCCATCTATAGTGTCAAGGAGGCCATTGATTATCCCTCACTGGTCGGGCGCGGCAGAGACGAACAGTCTGTGCTTGTCTATAAGAAGACAGGCGATGATGGCGGCTATTATTATGAAGTCTCGCCTGACGGTACATTTTCCGAAGCTTTTGATTTTGAAAGCTATCAGCTGGCTCCCATTTTTCATCCCGCAACACGTAAACTGGCCGGTTTCGCCGAATATAATCCTGATGGTGTCAGATACACCTTCTACGACAAGGTTTTGCAGAAGCTTCAGGGCCCGATTGATGAAGCTCTGGAAGGCTACAAGATCAAGCGCATCGTCTCCATGGCCGATGACCCGCGAAAGGTCATTCTGTATGGCGAAAGTGCTGAAGATGCAGGCACTTACTATTTCGTTGACTTTATTACCGGAGACTTTTCCCTTGTTGGATCACGTCGTCCGCACATTCCTGCTGAATGGATCGCTGAACAAAAGGCACTAACCTATAAGGCCGCGGACGGACTGGAAATCCATGCCTATCTGACGCTGCCTCCCGGACGCGACGCCAAAGATTTGCCGCTGATTGTCTTGCCACACGGTGGCCCTCAGGCGAACGACGAATGGGGTTTTGACTGGATGGGGCAGGCACTGGCTTCACGCGGATATGCCGTGCTGCAACCCAATTTCAGAGGTTCAACCGGTTACGGTCAAAGCTTTATCGATGCGGGTCACGGCGAGTGGGGCCGAAAGATGCAAACGGATCTGTCTGACGGCGTAAGACATCTGGCCTCCGAAGGCTTTATTGATCCGCAAAAGGTTTGTATCGCCGGTGCCTCATACGGGGGCTATGCCGCTCTGGCAGGCGTGACACTCGATAAGGGGGTTTATCGCTGCGCAGTGTCTATCGCTGGCCTATCCAACATCAAGGCGATGATTAACTGGGAAATCAGCGAACAGGGCGGCAAGAAAAATGCCTCCACCATTCTGTACTGGAAACGCTTCCTCGGTGACGAAGCGCGCTGGAACGACATTTCACCGGATCGTTTTGCCGCCGATGTTACGGTTCCCATCCTGCTTATTCACGGCAAGGACGATACGGTTGTGCCCATCGAGCAGTCCTACCGCATGCGCGATGCCTTAAAAAAGGAAGGTAAGCCGTTTGAATTTGTCATGCTGAAAGAAGAAGATCACTGGTTATCCCTTGAGCCAACCCGCCTTCAGACGCTTGAAACCATGGTACAGTTTCTGGAGACGCATAATCCGCCTTATTAACTGCCTGATTTGGGTGTAAGCTGTTCCAAAATCGGGAGAGATTATTATGAAATCTGTGTTTTTGTCCGCTATGTTAACCAGCGCCCTGCTCTTGGCGACCCCCTCGCTGGCGGCTTTGAAGCCCGGCGACAAGGCCCCTGACTTTAAGGTCAAGGCCGCCACCAATGGCAAGGTCGGTGATTTCTCCCTGTCTCAGGCTCTTAAGAAAGGGCCTGTGGTGGTCTATTTCTACCCCAAGGCCTTCACCAAGGGCTGCTCGCTTCAGGCCCAGCAGTTTTCGGAAAACATCGATCAGTTCAAAGCCAAAAACGTGTCGGTTATCGGTATGTCGGCGGATGGCATTGCTACCCTTACCGATTTTTCGACCAAAGACTGCGCCGGGAAATTCCCCGTAGGCTCCGATCCCAAGGCGCGCATCGCCAAACAATATGACGCCAAACTTCCGGCGGTCGATATGTCGGGACGCGTCTCCTTTCTCATTGGTCAGGACGGGCGCATCCTTTACGCGCATGATTCCATGAACGAGGCGACGCATGTGCCGGGCCTGCTAGAGGCGACGAAAAAGCTGAAATAGCCATATACAGCTTGCGTTACAGGGTTTTATCCCCTATAGGCCGCGCTTCACCTGCGAGGCGGTCATTCCTGATAGTCGGGACTGATCCATCGTGATTTTCGGGACTTCCGCCCGAAATTACGCCGCCTCGCTCACCGGAAGAGGATCATATGGCCTTATACGAACATGTCGTGATTGCACGGCAGGATATTTCGCCGCAACAGGCGGAAGCTCTGAACGATACCATCAAAGCCCTTATCGAAGAACAAGGCGGCTCGGTCGCCAAGATCGAATACTGGGGTCTGCGTAATCTCACCTACCGCGTCAAGAAAAACCGCAAGGGCCACTACTCCCTGCTGGCTATCGACGCCCCCGGCGCTGCCGTGAAGGAACTGGAACGTCAGTTGTCGATCAACGAAGACGTCATCCGTTACCTGACCGTTCGCGTTGAGGAACTCGACCTTGAACTGTCTCCCGTCCTGTCGCGCCGTGACCGCCCTGAGCGTTCAGAACGTAGCGACCGCTCAGCTGACACCGCCGAATAAGAGAGGGGATACGCATGTCTGAAGAAAATATCGCCGCAACACCGGGCGCGCCCGTTGGTAACGCCCCTGCCCGTCGTCCGTTTTTCCGTCGTCGTAAGGTATGCCCGTTCTCCGGTGCCAATGCCCCGAAGATCGACTACAAGGATGTGAAGCTGCTGCAACGCTACATCTCCGAGCGCGGCAAGATCGTGCCTTCGCGCATCACCGCTGTGTCGCAAAAGAAGCAACGTGAACTGGCCAAGGCCATCAAGCGCGCCCGCTTCCTGGCACTCCTGCCCTACGTCGTGAAGTAAGGAGACGCCCCTATGAAAGTTGTTCTGTTAGAGCGCGTCGATAATCTCGGCACCATTGGCGAAGTCGTCACCGTAAAAGACGGTTTTGCCCGTAACTTCCTCCTGCCCCGTCACAAGGCACTGCGCGCGACCTCGGCCAATCTGGCTGTGTTCGAAGCGCAGAAGGAACAGATCATTGCCCGCAACGCAGCGGCAAAGGCAGCGGCTGAAAAGCAAGCGGCTGATCTGGACGGTACGCAATACGTCATCATCCGTCAGGCGGGTGAAACCGGTCACCTTTACGGTTCGGTTTCCGGTCGTGACGTTGCTGAAGTGATTGTCGCCGAAGGTGGTAAGGTTGAGCGTAACCAGATCGTTCTGGATACCCCGATCAAGGCCCTGGGCGTTCACCCGCTTAAGGTTCGCCTGCACGCCGAAGTCTTTGTCACCATTACGGTCAATATTGCCCGTTCGGAAGACGAAGCTGAACGTCAGGCCGCTGGTGAAAACGTGATCGCTGCCCAGTTTGAAGAAGATCGTCTGGCTGATGAAGCCGCTACGGCTGATCTGCTTGAAGGTGGTGCCGGTCAGGCCGTTGCTGAGTCGTACGAAGAGCTCTAATCGCTCTTTGAA
>JBCEBX010000269.1:0-12937 GCA_039206455.1 Asticcacaulis sp. | reverse complement strand
CAAATACGCCGCCTTTGTCAATCACGCCTGGTGCCCTGAAACCGGACGGTTCCGTAATTTCATGTCCTATAGCCGTGCCTGGCTTGACGAAGGCGGATCAGATGATTGCTGTGCGCGTGCGCTTGAGGCCTTGTGCGATGTCATCCGCTCTGATCTGCCTGAAGACCTGAGGCTGTGGGCCAGAGAACTGGCGCAGCGGGTCGTTACCCATGCCGGAGACTGGGCATCACATCGCGCACGGGCCATTGTCATTCGCGTCCTGTCTGATCTCAATGCCGATCTGGGTGACCGTAAGGTTACCGAAGCCCTGATTGGCGCGTGCGCGCAGTCTCTGTATGCCGGTTTCCAGCACCATGCCCGTGACGGGCACACATGGATGGAGCCACAGCTGTCCTATGACAATGCGCGCCTGTCTGCCGGCCTGCTCATTGCCGGTAACCGCTATCAGAACAGCGGCATGTGGCAGGCGGGCATGGACAGCCTGCGCTGGCTTATGGATATCCAGAAAGGCCAGCCCGGTGGCCATTTCCGTCCGGTGCCCACGACCCATTTTGACAAGGATACGGGGACAAACCCGATCTATGACCAGCAGCCGCTTGAGGTTCAGGCAAGTATCGAGGCCTGTCTGATTGCTTTCAGGCTAAGCCACGACCGCTTCTGGAAGCACGAAGCCCATCGTGCCTTTGGCTGGTTTTTCGGAGATAATGATCAGGGACTGCCTCTGGTTACGGCAGATGGCGGCTGCTTTGATGGCTTAACGCCTGAGGGCTGCAATCACAATCAGGGGGCGGAATCACTTCTGGCCTATCATTTGAGCTGGACCGCGCTGATGGATGAGGCCTGATTGACGGCGCCTTATGTTTATTGCCCCCTGATCTTTGTTACCTCGTGACTATCCTGACCATCAAGGAATGCTGATGCCGAAACTGAACCACTCCCCCGTCATCCTTAAGGCCGACCCTGAGCGCGTTGTCCTGAGACCTTTCAGCATATCGCTTGAGCCGCAAAGTACCGCGCAGGGCAGCATGTCACGGGCGGCAAGGGTCTGCCGGTCGCTGATGACGCTGACGCGTGAGCAGTGTCTGACGGAACTGGAGAGTGTTAATCGTGATTTTCAGGGCCGTCATTTGCAGACGCGCCAGATATTTCTCGACCGCTTCCGGCAGATACAGGAGATGATCGGTGATCTGGAGGGGCTGGATGAGGATCATCAGGCGCTGATCGGGGCCTATTTTTCACATGAATACAGCTTTGAAGCCGCCGCGGTGATGAACCCGTCGGTCGTCGCCCATCCTGATCAGAGCGGGCTTAAAGACGGCGAGGTGCGCTTTATTCTGTCGATCCGTACCGTCGGGGAAGGTCATATTTCGACCATCTCGTTCCGTAAGGGCGTTTTTCATGGCGACGGCAGCCTGAGCCTTTTGCCGGAGAGTGATTTCTTTGTCGCGGCCAGTCCGTGCCACAGTCCGGCGGTGGGCGGGCCGGTCGAAGTGCGTCGCCACGAAAGCTGCAATATCAGTTCGACCGTTATTTTTCCGGTTACGCGTGCCCAGTCCAACGGGCTTGAGGATCTGCGGATGGTGCGCTTTACCGATGAGGACGGCGAGGTGCATTATATGGGCACCTATACGGCCTATTCCGGTCGGGAAATCGGGTGCGAACTGTTTGAAACTGATGACTTTACGCGCTTCCGCCTGACGCCATTTCGTGGCGCGGCTTCGCAGCACAAGGGGCTGGCGCTGTTTCCGCGCAAGATAAATGGCCGTTATGCGGCGATCGGACGGCTCGATCACGAAAGTCTCTATTATATGGAGACGGACGACAAGACGGTGTGGAACTATGGTGACCCCATCATGAAACCGGAAGCGCCCTGGGAACTGATCCAGATGGGCAATTGCGGTTCGCCCATTGAGCTTGAGGAAGGCTGGCTTGTGCTGACGCATGGGGTTGGGGCGATGCGGCGCTATTCGCTGTCTGCGGCCCTGCTGGACAAGGAAAATCCGCGCAAGGTGCTGGCCCGTTCCAAAGTGCCGCTTTTGTCGCCTTCGGAAGAAACGCGTGAAGGCTATGTGCCCAATGTCGTCTATACCTGTGGCGGCATGCGCTGCGGCCAGTGGATTTTCATTCCCTATGGCGTGGCCGATTCCTCGATCCGTTTCATCTCGCTGACTGTCGCCGATATGATGAAGCACCTGAACTATACGGGTTAATGTTTATATCGCGCCCGACCTGACCTACGGCAATTTTACATCGGCACGCCTATGATGGTGACATTCGCTCTCAGGAGGTAATGTCATGTCTGAACCCGCTCTCAGGAGGTAATGTCATGTCTGAACCCAATACCGTAGGTCACAGCCTGAAAACCAAGGCCGAAATTGGTGCGGCAAAGGATCGTGACCTTCAAAGCGAGGTCGATGCGCTGGATGCCGCTTTGGACAGCGAGCCTCAGTCAGAGGCCCCTGTGGCCCAGACCGGGGCGCGGCCCTATCCGGTGCCGCCCCTGCCCGCACAGCATTTGCCAAAGCCCGGCATCGAGGCCGATTTGGAACTTCAGCCCATGTATGATGCGCCCTATTACAAGGGGTCAGAAAAGCTGAAGGATCAGGTGGCGCTGATTACCGGTGGCGATTCCGGTATCGGACGGTCGGTGGCGATCCTGTTTGCCCGCGAAGGTTGCGATGTGGCGATTGTCTATCTTGATGAACATGAGGATGCCGAAAAGACACGTCAGTTGGTTGAGGCCGAGGGGCGGCGCTGTCTGCTGATTTCGGGCGATGTCGCTAAACGCGACAATTGTTTCGCCGCCGTCAACCAGACGGTCAGCCACTTCGGTAAGCTGGATATTCTGGTCAATAATGCCGCTTTTCAGTTGCATACGGAACGTTTTGAAGACCTTAGCCCCGAACAGTTTGACCGCACCCTGAAGGTCAATCTCTATGGCTATTTCCATATGGCGCAGGCGGCGACGCCGCACCTGCCGGAAGGTGGGGCGATCATTAATACGGGTTCCGTTGTCGGTCTGAGGGGCAGTGGCGAGCTTCTGGATTATGGCATGACCAAGGGCGGTATCCATGCCTTCACGCGGTCTTTAGCGGCGCATCTGGTTGAGCGCGGCATTCGCGTCAATGCGGTATCGCCGGGGCCGGTCTGGACGCCGCTCAATCCGGCGGATCGTCCAGCAGAGGATGTGGCCAAATTCGGCTCACAGGTGCCGATGAAGCGTCCGGCCCAGCCTGAGGAAATTGCGCCCGCCTATGTGTTTCTGGCGTCCAAACAGTGCTCAAGCTATATCACCGGCGAAATCCTGCAGATTATTGGTGGTTACTGAGGGGGTGTGAGATGGCCTTACGTCCCTACTGGAGCGGTAATTTACGCATGTCACTGGTCAGTCTGCCGGTGGGTATCTATTCGGCGCTGAACCGCTCACGCACCATTCCGCTGCGGGAAATCTATCGCAAGACGAAGCAACGCATCCGGCATCAGAATGTCACCGAAGACGGTACGGTGGTGGATCGGGATGATATCGTCAAAGGCTATGAGGTGGAAAAGGGCGAATATGTCCTGATCGATCCGGACGAAATCAAGGATCTTAAAATTCCGTCATCGCGGACGCTGGAGATTGTGCAATTTGTCAATTCGGATGAAATCGACGATCTTTATTTTGACTCACCCTATTTTGTCGCGCCGCAGAAATCCGCCGATGAAGACACCTTTGCCATTATCCGCGATGCCTTAAGGCAGACGAAAAAGACCGGTATCGGGCAACTGGCGATTGGCGGGCGTGAGCGGCTGTGTGCCATAAAACCCTGCGGCACGGGTCTTTTGCTGCATACCTTACGTTATGAAGATGAATTGCGCGACAGTGATCCGTTTTTTGAGGACATTACGGCCAAGGCCTCGAAATCCGAAGAGCTTGATCTGGCCAAGGAACTGATCCGGCGCAAGACAGCCGAATTTGATGCCGGTCATTTCCATGACCATTATCGGCTGGCCTTAAAGGAACTGATTGATGCCAAGCTGGAGGAACGTGATCCGGTAATCATCGAGGAGGATCGGCCGGCGGCCAAGGTTATCAATCTGATGGATGCCCTGCGTAAAAGCCTTCAGGAGTCAGGATCAGAAGACAAGGCCGAAAAACCTGCGCGGCGCACGACAAAAAAGACACCCGCCGTTAAAGAGGCCAAGGGACGCAAACCGGCGGCAGCTAAGGCAAAGCCTGAGCGGAAAAAGGCGGGTTAAGCCATGGCGGACCGGCTTGAGACCTACCGCCAGAAACGCGATTTCACCCGCACACAGGAGCCTTCGGGTGAGCAATCCCTGCCGGAAGGGCGGCGCTATCTCATTCAGAAACATGCCGCGACACGGCTGCATTATGATTTGCGCCTTGAGACCGGTGGCGTGCTAAAGTCATGGGCGGTGACACGGGGGCCAAGTCTCAATCCGCAGGACAAGCGACTGGCGGTCGAGGTCGAGGATCATCCGGTTAGCTATGGGCGCTTTGAAGGCACCATCCCCAAGGGGCAATATGGCGGCGGGACCGTCATGCTCTGGGACGAAGGCACCTGGGAGCCGTTAGGTGATCCTGACGAAGGCCTTAAGGAGGGCAATCTCAAGTTCCGTCTGCATGGTCAGAGGCTTCAGGGCGAATGGGCGCTGGTGCGCATGAAGCCCCGCGCACAGGATCGCAACCGTAAGGGTGAGGTGCGCCACAACTGGCTGCTGATCAAACATAAGGACGCCTGGGCCCGCGACGAGGTGGCCGAAAAATGGCTCGAGGACAATGCCTTTTCGGTAATCAGCGGGCGACGCATGGATGATATCGCCGCCAATCTTAAACCGCCGCCGGAACGTGCGGCTAAGCCTGAGGCTAAAAAGGTGAGCAAGACCCGCAAGGCGGCGTTGGCGTTTGTACCGCCGGCTCTGGCGACCTTATCGGTGGAAATTCCCAAGGGGAAGAACTGGCTGCATGAGATCAAGTTTGACGGCTATCGTATTCAGGCCCTGATCGACGGCGACACGGTCAGGCTTATGACGCGCACTGGCCTTGACTGGACGGCACGGTTCGCCCCCCTGCCCGATCAGTTAAAAGCGCTGAAGGTGACATCGGCCATACTGGATGGTGAGGTGGTGGCGGTCAATGCCGAGGGGCAGCCGGATTTCAAAACGCTACAGGCAGCCTTAAGCGGTGAGATCAATGCGCCCTTGCAATATTACGTTTTTGACCTGCTGCATCTGGATGGCAAGGATATCCGCGACCTGCCCTTAAGTGAGCGCAAGGCCCAGTTGCGTCCGATCATCGAAGGGGCGGAAACGGAAAATCATATCAACTACAGTGACCATTTCGATATCAGCGGCGCGAATTTTCAGAAGACGATCTGTGGCCTTGATATGGAAGGTATTATTTCCAAACGCGCCGATGCGCCCTATCGCTCAGGGCGCGGACGTGACTGGCTGAAGATCAAGTGTCACCGGCGTCAGGAATTTGTCATTGGCGGCTATACATTGCCCACCAAGGGCGGACGCGGGATCGGGGCCTTGCTGGTCGGCTTTTATGAGGATGGGCAATTTATCTATGCCGGAAAAGTCGGTACCGGCTTTACCCAGGCCTCATCCCTGAGGCTGCGGCAACAGTTAGAGGCGCTGCCTGTCGACGCCTCACCTTTTGCCGATGTGCCCGCTGCCTTTAGACGCGGCGCGCGTTGGGTTGAGCCGCGGCTGGTGGCCGAGGTGCAATTCGCCAACTGGACCAGCGAGGGACGCATGCGGCATCCGTTTTTTCAGGGTCTGCGCGAAGACAAGCCTGCCGCCGTTATCGGTCGGGAGTTGCCATCGCCTGCGGATAAGGCGGAGGTAAACGCGCCCCCAAAAGGAAAGACCTCCATGTCCAAGAACGCTAAAGCCGAGGTCGGCGGCATAGCCATTTCCAACCCGCAGCGGATTGTCTATCCCGATATCGGTCTGACCAAGCTGGAGGTGGCTGAATATTATTATTCGGCGGCTTCTGTTTTGCTGCCGCATGTCGCGGGGCGGCCTATATCGGTGATCCGCTGCCCCGAAGGCATGGCTGAAGACTGCTTTTTTCAACGGCATCTGGCGGGGGCCAATATCCCGCACATCCATGGTACCGGCATCAAGGTGACCGGACGTAGCGACGGCTATGTGATGATTGAGGATGCGGCGGGTCTTATATCACTCAGTCAGTGGGGCGTTTTGGAAATTCACCCCTGGGGCTGCGTGGCCGAAACGCCCGATCTTCCTGACCGGATCGTGTTTGACCTTGATCCCGATGAGGCCGTGGACTGGGCAGAGGTCGTCACGGCAGCACGCGAGGTGCGCTTACGTATGCAGGAATTCGGGCTTAAAAGCTTTGTCAAAACGACAGGCGGCAAGGGGTTGCATGTTGTCATCCCGATCAAACCCGAACACGGCTGGGATGACATTAAGGCCTTCAGCAAGGCCATTGCGCAATCCATGGAACATGATGCGCCGGACCTTTATATCGCCCGCGCCTCAAAAGCCGCACGTAAGGGTAAGATCTTCGTCGATTACCTGCGCAATGACCATACGGCGACCGCCGTAGCCCCCTATGTCGTACGCGCCAGAGACGGCGCGCCGGTCGCCACGCCGGTCGAATGGGACGAATTATCAGAAGCGCTCAAGCCTGCGGATTTCAATGTCCGCACTATGGCGGCGCGTCTGAAGGCCGTTAAGGGCGATATCTGGGCCGATATGCTGACGGTAAAACAGTCGTTGTCCGCTAAGATATTACGGGCGCTGAACATCGGTCATTAGACCTGCGTTTGTGACATTCTGAGGCGATGGGCGTGAAGATGCCTTCCCAAATCTGCCTTACCCCTGTAGACCCCTGACCAACCGCATGGGCGCGCCTTGTCGTGAGACAGATAGCCCGCTCAGGATTCCTTTCAGTCAGTAAGAACCCATGATCCGTCTCGATAATATCAGCAAGCAAAATGGCCACCAGATTCTGTTTATCGATGCGTCGATGAACATCATGAAAGGCGAAAAGGTCGGGCTTGTCGGGCCAAACGGGGCGGGTAAAACGACCCTGTTCCGCATGATCACCGGTCGGGAGCAGCCTGATGACGGTCAGGTGCTGATCGATCCCGGCATGACCATCGGCTATTTTAGTCAGGATGTGGGTGAAATGTCGGGCCAGAGCGCTGTCTCCGCCGTGATGGATGGGGTCGGCCCCGTCAGCGCGTTGATGGCCGAGATGGCAACCCTTGAGGCCGGTATGGTTGATCCGGATCAGGCCGATCAGATGGACGCCATTATTGAGCGGTATGGCGAGGTGCAGGAAAAATTCGAAGAACTGGACGGCTATGCGCTTGAGGCGCGCGCACGTGAGGTGCTGGCGGGCTTAAGCTTCAGTCAGGAACGCATGGACGGCGATGTCGGGCTTTTATCCGGTGGCTGGAAGATGCGCGTCGCCCTCGCCCGTATTTTGCTGATGCGGCCGGACATGATGCTGCTCGATGAACCGAGTAACCACCTTGATCTGGAGAGCCTGATCTGGCTTGAGGCCTTTCTCAAATCCTATGACGGGGCCTTGCTGATGACCTCGCACGATCGGGCCTTCATGAACCGTATCATCGGTAAGGTCATAGAAATCGATGCCGGTTCGCTGATTACCTATTCGGGCGATCTCGACTTCTTTGACCAGCAACGCGCCCTGACAGAAAAGCAGCGTCAGGCGCAATATGAACGGCAACAGGCCATGCTGGCCAAGGAAATCAAGTTCATTGAGCGCTTCAAGGCGCGGGCCTCACATGCGGCGCAGGTGCAGAGCCGTGTGAAGAAGCTCGACAAGATTGAAAAGGTCGAAGCGCCGCGTCGTCGCCAGAACATTCAGTTTGAGTTCCGCTCACCGCCGCGTTCAGGCGAAGATGTGCTGAACCTGCGTCAGGTGCATAAAAGCTATGGCAGTCATACCATCTATGACGGGCTTGATTTTCAGGTGCGACGCAAGGAGCGCTGGTGCGTGCTAGGGGCCAATGGCGCGGGGAAATCCACCCTGCTGAAACTGGCGGCCGGAACAGAGACACCGGATCAGGGAAAGGTCAGCATCGGCGCCAGCGTTAAGATGGGCTATTTTGCCCAGCACTCTATGGATTTACTAGACGGCGAGGAAACGATTTTCGAGTCGCTCGATAGCAGCTTCCCTCAGGCGGGTCAGGGGGCGCTCAGGACGCTTGCCGGATGTTTTGGCTTTTCGGGGGATGATGTTGAAAAGCCCTGTCGCGTATTATCGGGCGGTGAAAAGGCGCGGCTGGTGATGGCTAAGATGTTGTTCGATCCGCCCAACCTTCTGGTACTCGATGAGCCGACCAACCACCTTGATATGGCGACCAAGGAGATGCTGGTGGCGGCCTTAGCCGATTTTGAGGGGACCATGCTGTTTGTGTCGCACGACCGGCATTTTCTGGCGGCCTTGTCGAACCGTGTGCTGGAACTGACGCCTGAGGGTGTACACAGCTATGGCGGTGGCTATAGCGAATATGTCGCCCGCACCGGTCAGGAAGCGCCGGGCCTGCATCCGGGCGGGTAGCTTTCTTAAATTATAATCAGGAATGAGACAGATGACACAGATACAAGCCGGTTCGTCGTTTAAGGAAAACCTGCAGAAGTTGCCGTCAATTGAGGGACTGCAGCGCATTGAACTGAGTGACAAGACCGGTACTTTGGTCGCAACCATCGAGAATGCGCCGGGCAAGCAGGGTTCGCTGGCCGTCTATCAGTACCTTAAACACTGCTTTGGTACGCTTGATGCGCAGGCCGCCCGTCACGGACTGGAGATATTCGCCGAGCACACCGCCGATGCCCGCAATCGCCCCGGTGCCCATCCCAATGTCGATATGCTGATAGCTATCGCCGAGGGCGGCGAGCCGCTGCGTATCGAAGGGGTGGCAGCGATCGGGTGATCCCTCAGCGCATTACGGCGAAAAAACTCATGCCTCGAGGTCAAAGCTGACAGACGGTTGCAGGATTATCCGGCGGCGCGTTCCATTGATCTGCAAACTTCGAGGACCGCCGGTGCCACTGATCAGGCGTAGGTGCGTAACCTGTCCGTCACGCCAGACCATATCCAGTTTGGTATCCCTGCGCAGGCCAACCCCGCTGATACGACCGCTGGGCCAGGCCCGCGGCAGGGCGGGCATCAAAATAATGTTGTCGCCCCGGCTTTGTACCAGCATTTCGATGATCCCGCGCACCCCACCGAAATTGCCATCAATCTGAAACGGCGGGTGAGAATCAAACAGGTTGGGATAGGTGAGTTCGGGGCTGAGGAGATTGCGCAATATACTGTGCGCCCGTTCCCCGTCCCCCAGATGCGCCCATAGATTAAGCCGCCAGCCGACCCCCCAGCCGGTCGCTTCGTCACCCCGGGTGTTCAGCGATACTCTGGCCGCTTCCGCCAGAGCCGGTGTCTGTGTGATATTAATCTGCTGACTGGGGAACAGGCCATAGAGATGCGACACATGCCGGTGATGAATATCGGCTGCTGTATCGTCCCAGTCGGCCTGCCATTCCTGAAGCTGGCCGCTGCGGCCGATCTTGTCCGGCGGCAATTTGGCGCGTAAATCGCTTATCGTCCGGCGAAAGGTCGCATCGGTTTTCAATGTTTCAGACGCCGCAATCACATGGGCAAACAGGTCACGCAGTATCTGGTTATCCATCGCAGGCCCCGCGCACAGGGTCGAGCCGCGCCCGTGATCGTTTTCGGGTGAATTGGACGGATTGGTCACCATAAATCCTGTGTCCGGGTCTTTTTGCAGAGTATCGACAAAGAACAGGGCGGCGTTTTTCAACAGCGGATAGATGCGCCGCAGATAGGCCGCATCGCGGCTATAATCATAATGATCCCATAACTGGTTACATAACCACGCCCCGCCACAGGGCCACAACCCCGTGCGCATATGATCCACTGGCCCAGAAGCCCGCCATAGATCGGTATTGTGATGCGCCACCCAGCCACGCGCGCCATAAAGATCACGTGCGGTCACCGCGCCGGTCACCGACAGTTCCTCGACCATGCGCACCAGAGGCTCAAGGCATTCGCTCAAGCCCGCCGGATCGGCCGGCCAGTAATTCATCTGGGCATTGATATTGAGGGTATATTTGCTCCCCCATGGCGGGCGATTGAGATCGTTCCATATACCCTGAAGATTGGCGGGCTGAGAGGTGCCGCGCGACGAGGCGATCATCAGATATCGCCCGAACTGAAAATAGAGCGCCGCCAGAGACGGGTCATTCAGGCTGAGTGAATTTTTCACCCGTGTCGCCGTGTGACGATCCGCGCCACGCCCTTTGGGGAGTTCAAGCCTGACCCGCCCGAACAGGGCCTGATAATCGGCCACATGTGCTGTTTTCAGCGCGGCAAAGGATTTTTGCCGGACATGTGAAATATGCTGCCGCGTCAGCGCCTCAGGGTCACCGGATACATCCGCAGGCGATTTGAAACTTGTGGCCATTGCCAGTTTTATAACGACTGAGGTCGCATCACGTATCTGCATCACCGGCCCGTGCGCCGTCAGATTACCACCGTCATGGCTGATGTGGGCCCGCGCCTCAAAACCCAGACGCCCCCTGTTGCCATGATCGGTATTGTTGACACCGCTAAGCACCAGTTGATCGCCATCGGCTTGTACCTCTGACCTCAGGCCGCTGGTGAAACCGACATCAAGCGACAAAGGCCCGCCCTCGGCGCGTAAATGGATGGCAATGATATTGTCCGGATAGGAGGCGATGACCTCACGTATATAGCGCACGCCTTCTGACACAAATTGCGTGCGGCAGATGGCCCTATTGAGATCAAGCTCGCGCAGATAATCGCTAAAAGAAGTTTCGTTTACGCCTTTGAAATCGAGCCACAGATCACCGTCGCACTGATAGGACATCTGACGCATAGGTACCGCCTGCACCGTCTGATCCGCCAGCGCCTCGGCTTCGGCAAAGCGGCCGGAAAAGATCAGGTTGCGGATTTCCGGCAAGGCCGCCTGCGCTTTGGGGTTAACATTATGATAGGGCCCACCCGACCACAGAGTGTCCTCATTAAGCTGGATCCGTTCCCGCTTAACGGTGCTGAACACCATCGCCCCCAAACGTCCGTTACCTACCGGCAAGGCTTCCGTCCAGACGCCTGCGGGTTTATCATACCACAGGCGCAAGGCCGGATCAGGCTCAGCATAAGACGCGGCTCTGGCAATTCCGCCCCCGCTGCCTGCGCTGGCGGCTATGGCCGCCGTGGCCATCATGGACCGCCGCGTTATCTTCATTTCGTGACTCCCGAAATCTTGTATTTGTAATATGTATTAAATCTTACATCTTATCTATTGACCAAGATATCAGATAACTATATGCCTGCAAGTACGAATGCGGGTTCGACCCAGACGGCGTCGATAACAGAGGCCACGAGGCCCGCACGGGAGAGAACAAAATGCACACCCAACACCGCCTTAAGGCATCCTGCGCCATTCTTGCCCTGCTTATTGCCAGCAGCCCGGCCATGGCCCAAACCGACATCGCAGCCGACGATACAGAAACCATTGTCGTCACAGGTATGCGCAAAAGCCTGCAAAATGCCACCACCCTGAAACGTAATGCCGATCAGGTTGTTGATTCCATTGTCGCAGAGGATGTCGGCAAGATGCCCGACACCAATATTGCGGAATTGCTGCAACGTATTCCCGGCGTACAGATCGCCCGCAACACACGCGGCGAAGGTAATGCCTATGTGGTGCATGGCCTGAAGCAGGTCACCACCACGGTCAATGGCCGTCAGTTGTTCACTGTGGCCAACCGTAACGCCACCCTGCTTGATTTCTCATCGGATATTCTGACCGGTATTGATGTCTACAAAACCGCCACTGCCGACCAGATCGAAGGCGGTCTTGGGGGGCTGATTGATATTCATTCGGCCCGTCCGTTTGACTATAGCGGTGGTTTTCAGGGCGCGGCCAATTTTACCGCCAACATAAGTGATGTTCAGGACAGCATCCGTCCGCGCCTTTCGGGCTTCATCACCAACCGTTGGGATACGTCCGTTGGGGAAATAGGCCTGCTGGTCGGGGTCCAGAAAGAGCGCTTTGAGTCCGGCGGCTATTCGACCTCAATCAATAACTATTCCAGTTCCAACAGCATTTTTGACCGCGATGCGGACGGGAATTTCCCCGGTGACGCCGACGATGCGGTTCTGGTGCCGGGGCAGGTACGCGGTCAGTACGAATACGGTACGCGTAACCGTGAGGCCGTCTATATCGCCGGTCAGTGGCGTCCGCGTGAAGGCCTGACCTTCCATCTGGATTCCATCTATTCCTATTCCGGTGGTCATTCGGAAACCCAGCAGCTTTCGATCCGCGATGGCACCAGTGACCGCAATGTGACGTTAAAAGACGGCACCAATATTGCCGACACCTATGGCCTGACCAATGTGCATGCGCGCTCGGTGGCCGGTGCCACAGACAATCCCTATCATAACTATAATGTGGCCGGTGGTTTCAAGTGGCTGACCGGCCCCCTCACCCTGAGCGGTGAAGTGGCCTGGGCCAAGAGCCGTGGCCCCTTCTATATGCGCAGCATTACCCTGCAATCGACCCTGCCCGGTGTCCGCTTTGACATGTCTGGCCCCGCCGTTGATTTCACCGTGTCGGGCATTGACCTGAATGACCCTGCAAGCTGGCGGTATCATTCGGTTTCCGACTTCGCCACCTTGTCGGACGGACGTGAAAAATCACTGCGTCTTGACGGGCGTTATGAGCTTGACTGGGGGCCACTGAAAGCGGTTTCGGCCGGTCTGCGTTATGTTGACCATGATACGGTCTATGATTCCTATTCGGTCGGCTACAATACCGGCAACAGCGGCCTGACCGACACGGTTGCCAATGCGAAGATTTTTTCGGAGTCGCTGTCGCGCAAC
>JBCEBX010000268.1:20255-43807 GCA_039206455.1 Asticcacaulis sp. | reverse complement strand
GGGTTCAGAAGCTGGGTCATGGATCGAAAACGGCTCAGGTGACAGGGTATGAAGGCGGGCTATACCGCAATATTTGCGTTTGATTTAAAAATAAGCCGATTCCCCTCTAAAAACCTGCCCGCTCATGGATTATATTGCCTGCATGACCGATATCAGCCTTTCCCGCGCCGCCGCCCGTCAGATCAATCACCTGAGTGATGAGGCTGGCCACACGATTATGCTCCGCGTTGCCGTGGACGGTGGCGGTTGCTCCGGCTTTCAGTACACGCTCGATCTGGTCGAGGCGTCAGAGCCTGAGGACAGCATCATCGAATTCGATGGCGCTAAGGCGCTTGTGGATGAGGTCTCCGTGCCCTTCCTGAGCGGTTCAATTATCGACTATGTCGACGAACTGGCCGGTTCGCAGTTCAAGATACTGAACCCGAACGCCAAAACCTCCTGTGGCTGCGGCGTCAGTTTTTCGATATAAGCCTGCCTCATGAAAATCTTTACGTTCAACGTCAATTCGGTCAATGCCCGTTTGCCGGTCATTCTCGACTGGTTCCGCGAAGCCGAACCCGATGTCTGCGCCTTGCAGGAACTCAAGTGCATCGATGAGAAGTTCCCTTATGAAGCGTTTGAATCGCTTGGGTATAATGTCGCTGTACACGGCCAGAAAACCTATAATGGCGTAGCGCTTCTGTCGAAACACCCCCTAAGTGATGTAACCAAAGGCCTTGCGGGCGAAGACGAAGACGACCATGCCCGCTACATAGAGGCGCTGGTCGAAGCCCCCGTACCGGTTCGGGTGGCGTCTATCTATCTGCCGAACGGCAATCCGGTGGGCACTGAAAAATACGCCTACAAGCAGCGCTGGTATAAACGTCTGCAGGACCGTGCGAAGGCGCTTCTGGCATTAGAGGAACTGACCGTCCTCAGCGGTGATTTCAACACTATTCCCGCCGCCGAAGATTGCTATCGGGAATCGGTCTGGCTTGATGACGCGCTCTATCAGCCGGAAATCCGTGCCGCTTACCGCACCTTGAAAAACCTCGGCTATACCGATGCCTTCGAGGCGATGCCCTGCGCTGACAACCGCTATACCTACTGGGATTATCAGGCCGGTGCCTGGCCAAAAAACGAAGGCATCCGCATTGACCATCATCTCCTGTCGCCACAGGCAGCCGACCGGCTAAGGGGGGTTGAAATCCACAAACATGTGCGGGGGTCACAGCACGAAAGCGCCAAGCCGTCCGACCATGTGCCGATCGGGGTCGATTTACATACCGAAAATTAACATCCGCGCCGTAAGGTTTGATTAAGCATATCTTTTTCAAGGCATTTGAGTACGGATGGAACAGGCGGCGCGCGTCGTATTATGGTTTGTCTTTGCCGGCGTGGTTTTGCTGGCGGTGACATCGACGCTGTTGTGGTGGTTTGAAAACATCCGCAGATTAACGCGGGGCCTGACCGGTGCGTTGGGTAAGCCCGCCGACGCCATCGTTTATGATGTCTATGCGCAAAAAGCCGCCGGGCTTGATTTTACCCACGGGGATCTGGCGATTTTGTGGAACACAGGCCGCAACGGTCTGGTCTTCGCCTTTGACGAGATCGACGGGGCCGAACTGATTGTCGATGAGCGCGTGGTCGCCCGTGCGCAAAAAGGCGAACCGCGTCGGGTGCTGGAAGAAACCTACCCCAATGCCTCGCAGGTGGTATTGCGCCTGCTGTTTTCGGACATGCGCACACCTGAGTTCGAACTGCACCTCTATGGCGACCTGCCAAGCGGCAATGTGCAGCCCAAAACCGCGACCGAAGCCGTGCAACTGGGGCGTAAGTGGCTGTCGCACATTGATGCCGTGATCAAACGTCAGCCCGCCAGCCGCCCGGAACCCGAAGACGCTTCCGCCTGAATTCCCCTTAACTCTTTCCCGCATTTATGGTTAAGATGAAACCGCACTTGTGATGGGGGGAATTTTCAGGTGGATCCGTTCATGCCGACATTGATCATACTTACGGCGGCAGGACTGGCGATTTTGCTGATCATCTATCGCATCTGGGATTCCCGCGTAGAAGCGCCCCGCAAGCTTGAGGATGAAATCAGCGATGCCCTTGAGGGGCGGCGCCCTGATGTCGAATCCATAGAACCCGTGCGCGCAGCCGCGGCGGCCTTAAGCTATTACAGCAACAAGATCGTCATCGTGCGCAATTTCGGAAAGACCCCGACCAGGGTTTATCCGATACGCGACCTTATAGGCATTGAGGTTTTTGTCGACGATAAGGTCGTCGCTCGTATATTGCGCTCAGGCCCGCACAAGATGTTTGACGACATCGCCCCTCAGGTGACGCGCGTCACCATCCGTCTGGTCTTCAGCGATCCGGCCCATCCGGATTTTGAGCTGCCCCTGTGGGATCCGCAGGATGCGCTCACCGCCCGCGCCGAAGGGCCTCGGCGGGCTATGGAGACGGCGCGACGCTGGTTTTACCATGTCGAGGCGATTATCCGCCGTCCCCTCGATGAGATCGTCAAGGAACTCGAGCCGCACCCGGTTGTACTGGCGGCTCCAGCCCCGTCCATCACGCAAAGCCCCTCGCCCTCACCGGCAAAGCCTGCTAAGACCGACGAAGGCGATATACTGAACGCCCCGATCATCCCTTATCTGTAAGTTTCCCATGCTTTTACTGGCTTTAGCCTGCGTTTTCTTTCTGTTTTTGCAACTGTTTGTGGCCGGTACATCCGTCAAGACACGGATCATCGCCCGCATAAGCGCCCCTGCCTATTTTGCGCTCTATGGACTGGCCTCATTGTTTGGCCTGATCTGGATGTTCTTTACCTATTTTGGCGCCATGGGCGACCCGCTGAATGCCCAGCTGTGGCATGCCCCCTTCTGGCTTAAGATCGTCGCACTGGGGGTTAATTTCCTGGCCATTCAGCTTATTGTCGTCGGCACCTTAAGCCCATCACCGGTGCGCCTGAAAGCCAATGCCGTACAGCCGGACAAGCCCATCAGCGGCATTATCCGCGTCACCCGTCATCCGGTTCTCGCGGGCCTGAGTCTGCTGGCTTTCATGCACATGGTCTGTAACGGTAATCTGGCGTCATGGGTCTTTTTTGGCACCGTTCTGGCCCTGAGCTATCTCGGCTCCTACAATCTCGACCTGCGCCGCGAAGAACGACTTGGGGATCACTATCGCACCATCCTGAAACACACGTCTTTCCTGCCCTTTGTTGCCATAATACAGGGCCGCACGCGGTTTGACTTTCTGGAACTGGGGCTTCTCAGACTGCTGGTCGGCACGTCGCTTTTCGCCGTTTTGGTGACCTTGCATGAGCTTCTGTTCTTGCGTCAAGCGCTTTAAGCGCATTTTTTCGCCTGAGGCACAGGCTTGCCTGAAAGTAACCGTTGAAATTATCCCCACAGTCTGAATAATTCAGATCACCGCTGGCGGGAGCGGACAGGTGTGATCGGGCATTGGGGGCACATGAAACCGACAGCTGAAACCTTATTGCTGTTTTTCATATCGGCAGCACTGGTTATGGCCAGTCTGATCGGCCATTTCCGCCTGTTTGATGCGACGGCGGTCGATGTCATGACCCATTACAAATATCTGCTGATGGGGGTGGGCTATGGAATCCTGAGCCTGAGCCTCATCCTCAGGGATCAGCCCTGAGGCGCCACCGCCGCATCCACCATTAATGCCAGCTCCAGCGCCAGAAGCGCCTCATCGCCGCTGGCCAGCGGACGCCCGCCCGCACCCCGCACCGTACTCAGGAAACGCCCGACACTGGTGCCCAGCGGATCGCGGGCAATATCGGCCTCAGCAAAATCCGGATTAAGCGCAAATGGCGTGTGGTTTTCGAATTTACGATTGAGCATATCGATGAACACTTCCCCCGACGGATAGATAAGCTTCATCGTGCGCTCACGGGCCTCAGCCATACGTGAAGCTGAGAAACTGGCGCTAAAGCCGTCACCAAATTCGACCTCAGCCTTAAGCTCATCCGCCCCCACGGCCTTATAACCTTCATCCTGACGGTAACGTGCGGTGGCGGTCACCGCCTCTGCCTGCCTGCCCGCCAGTGTAAGGCCCAGATCAAGGTCATGGATCATCAGATCAAGCCCCACCGACACATCAAGATTACGCGTCGAGGCCGTGCCATTGCGTACCGCCTCAAGACGGATCGGACGCTCAGGCACATCATAAAGCCCCATGGCTTCAAACACCGCCCGTTCCTGATGGCCACAGGCCAGCACAAGACCCTTGGCCTTCGCCAGAGCGACCATGGCTTGACCGTCCTCAAGATTAATGGCCAACGGCTTCTCGACATAGACATGCACGCCCGCCTCAAGTGCCTTAAGCACCACACCGGCATGGGCAAAGGCCGGAACCGCTACGGTCAGCACATCAATCTGCGAAATAAATTCGTCCCACTGATCCCCGGAAAAGGCTTGCGTGCCGACATTTGCCGCCGCTGTTTCGGCGCGGGCGGTATCAAGATCATAGATGCCCACAAAGGTGATGGCGTCAGCCTGTTTATACTTGTTGGCATGATAGCCGCCAAATACGCCTGCCCCCGCAACACCTGCGCGCAACACCTTTGTCATATCGTCCTCATGAGTCGGGTCTGATTACCGTGAGCCGTTTTACACAGCTTTACCCAAAACTTTAAAACAGAAAGTGATAAAAACCGGCGCTTATCCATAAACGGGCTTTAAACCGCGCACAGTTTCGGGATACAACCGCGCCGGATTATTCTAACTCAGACTGGAGCCTGTGCGCTGTGTCCCGCTTGTTCGGAGCCTATGTGATTGTTGACTGGAGTGCCGCCGAAGGTAAGAAAACCGGCGAGTCTTCCGTATGGATTGGTGTGGCCAAACGTGATGTCCGTTTCCGCCTGACCTATGAGGCACATAATCCGGCCACGCGAGCCGAGGCCGTCACCCTTCTGAAAACGATCCTTGCCGACCTGCATAAGCGCGGTGACCGCATTTTCCTGGGCTTCAACTTTGCGCTGGGCTTTCCGCGCGGCACCGCCGCGGCGTTGAAACTTGAGGGCACGCCATGGGAAGCCATGCGCGATTTCGTGCTGAAAAATATTGTCGATAAGGCGGACAATACCAACAACCGCTTTGCCGTTGCGGCCAAGTTCAACCGCCTGACAACCGATGAGGCCTGGCCGTTCTGGGGCGCACCCAAGTCACAGGCCCAGAAATGGCTCTCGACGCTTAAGCCCGACAGTTTCGGCAGCTTCCCTGAATTGCGTCTGACGGATGAAGCCACCCATCACCTGCCGAAACTGGCGCAGGCCAAGAGCCTGTGGCAGATGCACGGGGCCGGTGTCGCGGGCGGACAAACCTTCTTAGGTCTTCCCGCCGTTAAGGCCATCAAAGACACCTTAGGCGACAAGGCGAAAATCTGGCCATTTGAAACCGGCTTTGGCGCATTGAATGACGCCACACTTGAGGGCATCAATACAGTCATCGCCGAGGTACATCCACCGATGTTCTCAGGCACGCCCGAACCGCTTGAGGTCAAGGACGCCACTCAGGTACGTCTGACCGCCATAGCCTTTGCCGAACGCGATGACAAGGGCGAATTGGGAGCCTTGTTTGCGGCACCCAAAGCCCTGTCAGAAGCCGACCTGAATACGGTTCAGACCGAAGAAGGCTGGATACTCGGCCTATGAAAACCCTAATCATATATGTGCTGGCGGCCCTGTGTGAGATTGGTGGCTGCTATAGCGTCTATATGATCCTGAGGCTGCAAAAGACGCCGCTGTGGCTGATACCGGCGGCGATCTTTTTAATGCTGTTCGCTTATTTGCTGACGCTGACCGACACAGATACGGCGGGCCGCACCTATGCCGCCTATGGGGCCATCTATATTGCCGCCTCCATTGCATGGATGTGGCTGGTCGAAAAGCAGCGCCCCGATACCTGGGATATAGGCGGGCTCTTGCTGTGCCTGATTGGCGCGGGCGTTATCCTGTGGGCACCCCGCGCCGTTATATGACCGCCTTGATCGGACGCTTATCAAGCCAGAAAAACCGCCCGACAAGGAAGGTGCCGGACATCAGACTGGCGATAATCACCGCAAAGATCAGGCCGGGCACACCGTGCTTGAACGTTATGGCAAACAGCCACCCCAGCGGCATCATGATCAGGCCGTATGAAATATAATGAATGACCGTGGGCATGATGACATCCTTGCGCGCCCTAAGGGCCTGAGCCGCCACAACCTGAAGCCCATCCGGCAGGAAAAACAGACACGACAGCAAAAGCGCCGCCTGAACCCCTGCGATAAGCGCCACATCGTCCGTATAGAACCGCGCCAATGCCCCGGCCCCTATGAGCACCCCTAAGGTCACCGCAATCATAAAGGCCGCTGCGGTCAGAAAACTGACGCGTCCCATCATCTTGATAGCCTGAGGATCACGCGCCCCAAAGGCCCGTCCGACCAGCACCGAACAGCCCACGGCTACGCCCATAGGCACCATGAACACCAGTCCGGCGAAGTTAAGTACAATCGCCCATTGCGCCACCTCGACCTCCCCCAGACGACCGGCAAAGAAGGTCATGGCCGCAAAGGCTCCGACCTCGATGAAATAGGAGGCCCCGGCCGCGTAACCAATCCGGCGCTGATCGACCGCCGCAGGTTTATCTGCGGGATGTTTTTTGAAAATACCGTATTCGCGGGCCTGAGGCAGACGGGCGACATAGATCAGCATAGCGACCATCATCATGGCCCGCGCAATCAGGGTGGCTATGGCGGCCCCCACAGCGCCATGGATCGGCTCAATGTGTCCCGGCACCAGCAAAAACAAAAGCGCGACATTGACGACATTGGCCCCCATCATGATGAACATGCTCTGACGCGTGCGCCCAAGGGCTTCAAGGAACTCTGAGCAACCAATCGACACCATATAGAAGGGCATGGACAGGGCAAAAATCATCAGCGGTACGGTCGCACCCGCCGCAAGGGTTTCGGTGACACTGGCCCGGAAAAGCGGCGGCGCGAACAGCATCAGCAAAATCATAGAACCAACACCCAGACCCAGCGCATAGCCCATACCGCGCCGGAACACCGCCCCGATACGGTGGGTTTCCCCCGACCCGAGATAGTGTGAGGTCTTGACCTGAAGCCCCACCAGAAGACCGATGGATGTCACCAGAAACACACTGGTCGGTGCCCAGGCCATCGAATGGAACCCAAGCTCAACCGAGCTATAGTGACCGACAATCACCGTATCCATCAAGCCCATCAGCATGATGCCAAAACGGGCAATCACCACCGGCCACGCAAGCGTAAACAGGGTGCGGAAGGCGGAACCATAGGTCGAGGGAAGAGGCACAGATACGGACATGTGCGCCCTGTACCTCAGTCCGGCTCAAAGGTCTATCTGTGATCACTTATGGCGCGATGAAGCTTTTTTGCCAGGCCTCAAACCGACGGCACGGGCTGAGTCCTTAAGCTGATCGGCAATCAGGCCCTCGTCTTCGGGACGAAGCTGGCCGTCCTCAAAAATACGGGCAATGACATCGCGATATTCACGATAGTGACGCAGTTCATAGGCCGCCGCCATTTTTTCGGCCTGACTGGCGTCTTCGCGGCTCAGGTCGCGCATGATCTGGTAAAACCGCTGGTAGCGCTCATGGCGGCGGCGTTCAAGCGTCGCCTCAATATAGACGCTGCCCGCCCACGCAAGCACAATCAGGGGCAGAACCAGAAGCCCCCATCCGATCATGTCCTGAACACTTACCAGCATATCTCACCTTACCAGAGGAAGCCTCAGTTTACGCACTTCACGCCGAAAACTAAAGACATTCTCCTGAGGCGGTATTATGGCTCATGCGATCACAGCCCTTATCCTCCCTATCGGGCAACAGTGGGGCGCTAAACAAACCCGCCCTTTTGGCTCTCTTCCTTTTCCGGCCCGAATGCTGCCATCAATTGGGTAGCAAACAACAGACTCTGCTCGCCCGATCCATTCCCAAACGCCAGATTAAGTAACATGGCGTCCGACTGCACCCCCTCAAGGCGGGTGAGGAACATACCCTCATAGGGATTGGTCATTTGCGGCGCAACGGGTGCTATATTCACCTGTCCCCCCGCTTTGGAGCTCAGGTTCGCCATCAGGGCCGTTACCGTCACCGGCTGGCCGTTCTTATAAAAAATAGACCGATTGGCCCCCGCGGCTTGCGGAAAAAGCGCTGCCGCAGAAGCATTCGGACTGCTCTGCGTCGCCTTGATCAGGTTCGCCGCCCCTGCTGGCCCGAGAAAATGCGCCGCATAAAGCTCACCGGCATTGGGCTGACGGCCCGTGCGCCCCTTAAGATAGGCCGCATGCCCCGCCGTCAGTTCCGCCGCCATCACAGAGGCCGCGTCAGGGTCGTAGCGCAAGCCCAGCACCTGCTGACGCGCCCGCGCATCCGGCACATAATAGCGCCCGCCCTCGCCCTTTACGATCTGACTGGCATAGGCCCCATAGCCGTGCTTAGCCCCGTGGGATTTGACGGTTGCCAGCCAGGTCTGCTCTATGAACTGAAACAGCCCCGCCGCCGATGAGGTCGGCGCCTTGGCCTTGGGGTTCAGCGAACTTTCGCGCTGCGCCGTTTTCACAAGGTATGAAAAGTCAACTCCGGTCGCCTGAGACGCACGGGTGATCGAGGCCATTACCCCGCCCTGTCCGCCTGCCCCTTGAGTCGAAAATACCGTCATAACCGGGCATGATCAAAGCTTATGGTTAATCAGACGTTAATCCGGTCAGGACCGTAGACCTCGGCCCCTTCCGGCACCGGCATGCCGGTCATCTGCGCCACCAGCACCTCCGCGGCATAGGGCGCATAAATCCAGCCGTTCCGGCGCATGGCCGCGGCGACATAGACCCCGCTTGGGGCATCCCTGCCGATAATGGGCAAGCCGTCCCCCGTCGCCGCCCGCACCCCTACGCGTGGCGTTGCGCCCTTAAGTGACGGCGACAGGCGCGAAGCCATCTTGCCCGACTTCTGCGTCAGGCTTTCGACCATCGCAGGCTCTACAGCTGTATCCCCCTGTCCGGTCTGCATGGTCGCACCGAACTTGGTCAGGGCTTCGTAACTGACCCAATAGCCCCAGGGCGCGCGAATAATCCTTCCCGCCAGTTGCGGATCAGATTTGGCCGCGACATCCAGCAAATGCCCCTTGATCGGCTTCAGGCCCGACAATGAAGTCAGTACCGACGCAAAGGCCACAGACTCATATCCGGCACACACGGCTACCTGACCGGCCTCGAGCGCCGTTCCGTCCTGCAGGACCACACGTGTCGCACTGACCGATGACACCTCACCCTCAATCCATTGCCCGCCACGTTCGATAAACTGAGACTTCAGATACCCAAGCACCGGCTCTGCCGCCAGCAGCCAGTCGCCGGTAATTTCCACGGCCTGAAACGGGGCCTTATAGCCCAGAGCCTTCAAACCCTCATCAGACACAGGTTTGGCCTTGGCCCCCATATCTTCAAAGCGTTTCAGCATTTCGTCTTCAGAAGGACCGCTGTCACCCGACCACAGCCACACGGCCGGTTGCGCCATATCCATGATCGCCGACAGGCCGACATTCTCGGCAAAACCGCGCCAGTAATCATGCGCGGCCTTATATCGTGCAAATGACGCCTTGGGATCGGCCTCGGTCATGGCCTCAAGCGCCGGCGCAATCATGCCTGCCGAAAGCGCCGAGGTCGTCTCGCCGACCGCATCCTTACTGATAAGTTTTACAGAAAAGCCGACATCCAGCGCCCGCAATCCCACGCACAGGCCGGTCACACCGCCGCCAATGACAATCAGACTATAGGCTGAAACCGACACGCCCTATCCTTCCCGTTCGCCCGATAGCGACATAGTCAAAAGAATAAGGCTAAAGGGGAAAATCCGCGATGGTACCGTCTGCTGGTTTCGAACCAGCTACCTCCAGAGCCACAATCTGGCGCTCTACCAATTGAGCTAAGACGGCACGCTATCGCGGAGGCGCACGACATAGCCCCTCACGCGCCGCCGATCAAGAGGCTTTATGCGCTTTCGTCACAAACCCTGTGAAAAAGCGTGCAGCACTTTCGTTTTCATTCCAGAATCCAGTTAAATCTTAGCTTGGTTGTTTCCGGCACAACCGGCTGGTTTTGCGTGGCATGAACGTCCACACGCGCATATTTCTCAAATATTTCAGCCGTCGCCTCACCAAATCTATAACCCTCGGGGGCCTCTCTCAGAACGCGACACTCCGTCAGTCGACCATCAATCGTCCACCGGCATTCAATCTCGCCCATACCGCTGACGTTACGCTTGAGCGCCGTTGGCGGGTAATGCCTGTAAGCCTTATTTAACGGTGGCAGTTCAGATAGAAAAACCCTGTAGTTCTTACTTTCAGAAACAGGCTCTGCTTGCGCCCATCCGGCTGACGCCATAAACACAGCCACCAACAACACATACAATAAACGCTTCATCATACCCCCCCGTAATTAAAAAGGCAGGGCCAATTCCCTGCCCTAAAAACTTACCTATATCCCTTTTGCAGGATATAGGCCTCCAACTGGCTGATCCGTGTGGTATCGGACGGGTGCGTAGACATGAACTCAGGATTGCCCGCCCCGCCCTGCGCCTGCATGTTGCGCCACAAGGCTACGGCTTCGGAGGCCCGATATCCCGCCCGCACCATGATATCGACGCCGATCTTGTCGGCCTCCAGCTCATGCTTGCGCGAATAGGGCAGCAAAAGCCCCAACTGCGCCCCTAAGCCCCCATAATTGGCCACCGCCTGCTGTACGCGGCCCTCTGTGGCCCCTACCGCGACCTGAAGGCCAATCTGCGCCGCAGACTGTTGCGAATACCGTTCAGCGGCATGCTTACCGATGATATGCGCCGCTTCATGCCCCAGAACCGCCGCCAGTTGATCGTCATTTTTCACGACCTTGAACATGCCGGTATTAACGCCGATCTTGTTGCCCGGAATGACGAAGGCATTGGGCTGGTCATTTTCGAAGACGACATATTCCCATTCATTGGCATTATAACCAGCCGCCGTTACGATTTTGGCGCCCACCGTACGCACGCGGTTATTCAGGCTGACATCACGTGATACTTTTGCGGTCTTGAGCATCTCCGACCAGCCCTGAAGCGCGGTTGGTGCCAAATCGGCATTATCCACCAGAAGGAACTGGCTGCGCCCAAGGGTTTCGTTGGTCTCACAGCCTACCAGGGCTGCCCCACCGAACAGAACCACAGCCGATGCTATGCCGAATTTCATCAGATTTGCGCGCTTCATAACCTATAACCTTTTTCCGCGATGGCCTTAAATCCTTGAAGGCAAACTGTTGCGTTTTACCGCATACGTCAATCCCTCACCCGCTTCGTGGTGTCAAAGTCAGCATAAGTTATCCATACATAAAGCCTCCGGCACGCGTCCGGAGGCTCTCGCAGCGATACATAACGTCCTTATTGCAGGGTCCAGCTAAGCTTAACCAGCATAACATCGCCGATACGCAGATTTCCATTCGCCGTATCCGCACGGCCGCGCGCCTCAACCGCCCTGACCGTCGCCCGTCCAAAACCATAACCTGCAGGCGTCTCATTCAAAGCCGCACAGGCAACACGTCCTTTTGTATCAATGATTTCACAGGATACGGTGGCACTGCCTTCAATCTCGGCATCATGCGCCCGCGATGGATAATACTGCATCATGACTTCGGAATCCGGAAACCGTGTCCACACCGCTCTGGCATAGACGGGGCCTGTTTGCCCCGCAGGCTCGGAAATCTGTGACGGCTTACCGGAAATGGAAGTCACAGGCCCCGTCATCGGCCCGACAACCGCATCCGGCGGTGTCGGCGTAACAGGGATCGTATCCGTCACAGTCGGACTGACATTAACCGGTGTATGGATTTTCACCTGTGTTTGTTTAACCGGCTGATCTTCAATTGGTTTTGGCTCAGGCTTCGGCTTATCCAGCGTTATCGTCGCGCCTTCCATAATGATTTCCGGCGGTGCGGGCGGCACAACGATCTCGAAGCGTTCGTTTATAATGTAAAGTGCCAGACCTGCATGAACGGCCACCGCCAGGCCAATACCGGCAACCACCGGCCGGGTCATAGGTTTGGGCGCCGTACGGTCGCATAATAAGCTACGACGATCAGATGTAAGCGCAGCAGACATGGCGTTTCCTTTCCGGTTTGTGCTGATGTCAAACTCGCATCAGCCTTGATTGCAATATGCTTTGTATAACAAGCCAACCCTTTGATCAATGTATATTTGCATTGCAAGGCATAATGCCTGACAAATTCATTCGCCAAACTGAAAAAAACCCCCCGGCCAAAGGCCGGAGGGCTTTTTTTAAGATTATATCTGCAAGCGTTAGCTTACGGCAGAACCCACTTATAGCGGAACCTCTTACGGTCACCATCGCGGATTTCACCATCTTCAGCAGGACGTGCACGCGCATAACGCATGAAGCCCCTGACTGTTGCCTGACCGAAACCGTAATTTCTCGGATTCTCGGAGACAATATCACAACCCGTAACACGGCCCTTGGAGTTAAGCACACAGTCAATTTCAACCGTGCCCTCAACTTCAGCATCATTGGCCCGGGATGGGTACAAGTCTGCCATCTGATCAGGCCCGGGGAACGTCCACTGTGCCCGCACATAACGCGGACCTGCCGGAGCTGGCGGCGCAGGCGGAGGTGGTGGTCCGGGCACGACGGCCGGTGGGCCTTCGTACTCAACGCGATCTTCACGCTTTGTCGGCTCCACCTGAATTGGCGGCGGAGGCGTCGGTGCGTTAGGCGCGATAACCGGTTCCCGAATCTGCAACTTCGGCGGCGGCGGCGGTTGATCCGGCGGCGGCGGCGGAGGTGGCGGAGGCGGAGGTGGCGGAGGTGGCAGATCGATCAGTTCGGTATCAATCTTGGTGTCGACATACTCCACCTCTTTGATTTCGAACTTCTCTTTGTAGATGTAGTAACCGAGCGCAACGTGAACAACTGCCGCAACGCCGAGACCGACGAAGATAGCTGATTTGTTCTTGTTCTCGGGCGGGTCAAGAATAGGGTCCCGACGCCTGTGGGGGGTCTCTTCCATTTTCTATGCCCTTTTACGTATTACCATCTTCGCCGACCAGAGCCACGCTGTAGAAACCGTTATCCTGCAGGGCATTCATAACCTGCATGAAATCGGCGTAGCGCGTCTTACGGTCACAGCGAATGAAAATCCGCTCATTCTCAGGATCACGTTCGCCAATCTGAGTTCTCATATCGGCGCCCATGGAAGCGAGCGAGGTCGGATAATCGCCGATAAATACATCACCACTCTCTTGAATGGAAATATAGATCGGCTTCGGTGGGTTGGGTTGCGTTGGGGCGACGGCTGTTGGCAATTTGACTTCTACCGACACGGTGGCCATAGGGGCGGCCACCATGAAGATAATCAAAAGCACCAACATAATATCGACGAACGGCGTAACGTTAATATCGCTGTTCTGCTCGATATGAAATTTCGAGCCGCCGCTGCCAGAGGATAGCTTGGCTCCCATTTACATTATGCCCCTTTGTCGAGCTGACGCGACAGCGAGTTTTGCAGTTCGGAAACAAACTGTTCCGAACGGGTGCCGTATTGAGCGATCATGCTGTTGAAGACGTTGTACATAACAACGGCCGGGATAGCAGCAGCCAGACCGATACCCGTAGCCAGAAGGGCTTCAGCGATACCCGGAGCCACAACGGCAAGGTTGGTGGTGTTGGTGTTGGCGATACCGATGAACGAGTTCATGATGCCGTAAACCGTACCGAACAGACCAACGAACGGCCCGATAGAACCGGTCGAAGCAAGGAACACGAGGCCACCGGACAGACGCTTGGCCAGACCAGCCTGAACCGCGTTGATCGATTGCGAGGCGCGGTGCAGCGTGGATTCACGGTGCTCACCGGAGATAGCCAGACCAGCTTGCTTGGACAGCTGAATTTCTTCGGTTGCCACAGCGGCCATATCGGCCAGCGGGTTACCGGCATGCTCGTCAGAAACGGCAAGGCGGTTGATGTCGGCGATCGAGCGCGCGCCACGGAAATCTTCGAGGAAGCGGTTGGTTGCCTTGTTCAGACCGGAGAATTCGAGAAGCTTGATAACCAGCAGGGCCCAGGAGATGATCGACGCCAGAACCAGACCGATCATAACGGCCTTAACGACCGGCACGGCCATCATGAACATGGCGGCAACGGTCAGTTCGCCGTGACCCGAAGTCGCGGCTTCGGTGGTTTCTTCGGCAGCAACTTCTTCAACAGGTTCCGCTGCAACCGGGGCTTCAGCAGCAACCGGAGACGTAGCGACCGCTGCAGCAGCAAAGGTCGGGGCGCTCATCAGCAGTGCGGCGGCACCGAGCATAGCAATGAGCGTATTGTGTTTCTTGTGTTCGAGCATTTTTCGCCAATTCCTGAATTAGGACGTAACCCACTTAATAAGAGGGCGGACCAGGGATATTAGGGGAAGCGTTTACCCCCGTGTTAAAACCATAGACCCACATGGCACCTTCTTCCCGCATAGGCGAAAGATCCCCTGTGAGCCCTCTATTTGCGTCATGGTCGCGCTGTTTCTTTGACAGCATCCGCACCATTTCACACATTATCCTGCCATAATGACCCCTCAATGATCACATAGCCATCACTTGAGATAAGTGATTTGTGCCTAAAGAAGCCTAACCCTGGCTTAGACGTCAAGGTGGTCATTTTAACTTTTCGCGTGTTATTTTGGCAACAGACAGTGAAAAACCCGGCCAAATCGGTCAAAAGTTCAAACATGTCTGATAGTTAATGTTTTTGACGCGACTGAAAATTATTTTCTCAAAAAAGAATATTTCAGCTCCGCTAAGCACCGGTTTGCCCCCAAAAGTCTCTTTCGGGCAAAATCCACGCATCTTTTTGACTTTATGTCAGTTTTATAACGTCGATTTTTCAGCCTGGCAGGGCATATGCGTCCAGAAATAAGTCCATAAATCATACAAACCGACCTTCAAGCTGACACATATATCCTGTTACCTGTCTCCCATGGCAGCGATGGCCCGATAAAAACTGTTTCACACTTTTATGTGGGCGCTTTAAGCTCTTGTAACGGAACCCTTAGACACAGATTGAACTTCCCATGAGTAAGCCACCGTCCCCTTTTGAAGCCGGCCTGAAACTGATGGGCACACAGCAGCAACTCGCCGCGCGCAGTCTGGTAAATCTCATTGAGATGATCTCGGCCTCCTCACACCGCTATGCGCAGGAAACCACTGACTTTACCCGCGATGCGGTTTCCCTGATGCAGAAGGCCACCACCACACGTGACGCCGCTGAAATTGCCGAGCTTCAGAATCAGTGGGCCAGAACCTGTCTGAAGTACGGTGAGAATCAGACTCGCGCGACCATGCAATTTGTTGAACAATGCGGCCAGCAGGCGCTCAACATCGCCGCATCCGCCCCGGATGCGGAAACCCTCTCCCCTGAGACGACTTCAGAAGACAAGGCTTAAGACCTATGCCCGCATCCGCTCCCGCCCCGCGTCACGCCCTGATTACCGGTTCCACCAGCGGTATAGGTTTAGGGATTGCCCGTAAGCTGGCCTCGGAAGGCCATAACATCATGCTCAACGGCTTCGGCCCCGCCGATGAAATTGAGGCCACCCGGGCCGAGCTTGAACGCAGCTATGGGGTTAAGGTTGCCTATAATGGCGCCGATCTGACAAAACCGGATCAGATCGAAGCCCTGATCGCCGATACGCGGCAAAAACTCGGTGGACTGGACATACTGGTCAATAATGCAGGCATTCAGCATGTCTCGCCTATCGAATCCTTCCCGCCTGAAAAGTGGGACATGATTATTGCGCTTAACCTCTCCAGCGCCTTCCACACGATTCGCCTGAGTTTTGAGGACATGAAGGCCAATGGCTTTGGCCGGATTATCAATATTGCTTCGGCGCATGCGCTGGTCGCCTCGCCGTTCAAATCGGCCTATGTCGCCGCCAAGCATGGCATTGCCGGCCTGACCAAGACGGTGGCTCTCGAAGGCGCGGCCCATGGCGTGACCTGCAATGCCATCTGTCCGGGCTATGTCCTGACACCTCTGGTCGAAAAGCAGATCCCCGACACCGCCAAAGCACGGGGCATCACCGAAGAAGAAGTCATCCGTGACGTGCTTCTGGCGGCGCAACCGACCAAAAAGTTTGTCAGCACGGACGAAGTCGCGGCACTGGCGGCCTTTCTGGCCTCTGATATGGCGGCTTCGATTACCGGTTCGCTACAGGCGATTGATGGCGGCTGGACGTCGCAATAACCAATTGCCAATTAAATTGTCTGACTTTTTAATTGCCTCAGTCTTAACCTGTCGCTAGGGTCTCTCCCAAAACAAAGGGAGAGAACCGATGCGTAGCCGTCTGCTGAAATCCATCTGCGTGGCCGCCCTGTTAGGGATGGCGCCCATAGCGGCCATTGCGGGGGAAAAACCCGCAACCTGGACGCCGGACAATGGCAACGGCACCTTTACCAATCCGATATTCTACGATGAGTTCTCGGACCCCGACCTGATCCGCGTCGGCGACTATTTCTATATGACCGGCACAACCATGCACACCATGCCGGGCCTGCCGATCCTGCGTTCCAAGGATCTGGTGAACTGGGAGTTCCTGACCTACGCCCTCGACCGGCTTGATCTTGGCGAGCGTTTCCGTCTCGAAGATGGGAAGGAAATCTACGGTCAGGGCATCTGGGCCCCAAGCCTGCGTTACCACAACGGCACCTTCTATATCTTCAGCAATGTTAACGGCGAAAAGACTCAAGTCTTTTCCGCTACCGATCCCGCAGGTCCGTGGACGCGCAAGGAAATGAAACGCTCGATGCACGACCTGTCGGTGTTGTTTGACGATGACGGGAAAATCTACGCCATCTGGGGCTATCAGGATATCTCCATGGTGCAACTGACCGATGACCTGACCGATATCGTGCCAGGCACAGAGCGCGTGATCATTTCCCGCGATGCCGGCATGGGCGAAGGCGTCCATTTCTATAAGTTTGACGGCAAATACTATATCACCAGCGCCTGGTTTGCCGGACGCATGCGTATGCCTGCCGCGCGCGCTGATCATCCCGAAGGCCCGTGGGAGGTCAATCAGTCCATCAGCATAGACGAAGATTTCGGTCTGGCCGAAGGCTATCGCCTTGAGGACGCGTGGGGCGCTGAGGATTCGGCCCCCTTCAAGGTCATCCCGCCTAACCCGGCTCCTAATGGCCGCATGTCCCTGCATCAGGGCGGCATCGTCGATACCCCCTCAGGCGAATGGTGGGGCTTTTCCATGATGGACTATAATTCGGTTGGCAGGCTGCTGGGGATTGCACCCATCACATGGAAAGACGGCTGGCCCTATTTCGGCCTTGAGGGCAATCTGGAGCGCAATCCGCGCACATGGGTCAAACCGAAAACCGCTGAACCTCAGCCGATTACCGTACCGTTTGAACGCAATGACGATTTTTCCAGCCAGACGCTGAAACCATTGTGGCAATGGAACCATGTGCCGGTTGACGATAAATGGTCACTGAGCGAACGCAGCGGCCATTTACGTCTGCACGCCCTGCCCGCCAAAAGCTTCTGGTGGGCAAGGAATACGCTCACACAACGCTCTATCGGGCCGATCTCCCAACCGACGGTGGCACTGGACGCCAGTGGTCTGAAAACCGGCGATGTCGCGGGTCTTGGCTTGCTCAACCGGCCCTATGCGTGGATTGGCGTTGAAAAGACCGCCACCGGCCTGAATATCATTCAATATGATCAGCAGACCGGCAAAACCGAGCGTATCCAAACCGACGCTACCCGCCTGTGGTTCCGCGCCGATTGTGACTTCCTGACCGAAAAAGCCCGCTTCAGCTATTCGACCGACGGTAAGACCTTCACAGCCATTGGCGATGAGTTCACCATGGTCTTCCAGCTCAAAACCTTTCAGGGCGTGCGCTACAGCCTGTTCAACTACAACACCACCGGTGTCGAAGGCGGCTATGCCGACTTTGATGAGGTCATTATCCATCAACCCCACCCTCAGGGCCTGATGCGCCCTATTCCCTACGGTCAGTCAGTCACCTTCACCGGCTTCAACACCCCCACCGGCCTGTCAGTCAATATTGACACCCTGTCCGATGGTACGCCCACCGCGTTTGAAATCGTCGATATGGGGCTGGGCCGTGCGGCCCTGAAATCCGGCAACCATTACATAAGCGTCAACCCCGATGCCTCGGTGACGCTAAAAACCGGTACGCCCGCCACGTCCGAAACTTTCCAGTGGATAGAAACGCCTTACGGCGAACTGGTGCTAATGTCGCTTGTCAACCACCGCTTCTTAAGGATTGATCCGGTTACAAAAATAATCACCGCCGACAGCCCCGGCCCGCAGTCGGACGGCAAGGACGGGGTAAGGTTTGTGTGGGAGTAACACCTTACCCCTCCTCCCTATGCGCCAGCATGGGGAGGTGCCGAGTTTACGAGGCGGAGGGGTATCTTGTGGTTCCGTCATGTGTTGACGCTCCAAAGCATGGCGGCGTGAAAGGATGATGCCACACACACCCAGTCTAACGGACGCAGGGGCCACGCCCCTGCCTATACCGCCCCCACCTGCGCAAGCGTTTCCCGCGCCGCATCAGCGGCCTTTTGCCGTTCCCACATATCAAAATAAAGCCCCCGTAGCGCCATCAGATCACTGTGACGGCCACGCTCAGCCACCACACCCTCTTTCAGCACCAGTATCTCATCGGCCCCGACAACGGTTGACAGGCGGTGGGCAATCACCAGCGTCGTGCGATCCTGCGACACCTGATCCAAAGACGCCTGAATTTCACGCTCTGTATGGGTATCAAGCGCCGAGGTCGCCTCATCGAGGATCAGTATCGGCGGCGCTTTCAGCAAGGTACGCGCAATGGCCACCCGCTGCTTTTCTCCGCCCGACAGCTTAAGACCACGCTCCCCGACCTCGGTATTATACCCAAGCGGCAGTGAGGCGATAAATCCGGCAATCTGGGCCCGCTCGGCGGCGTCATGTATTTCAGCTTCGGTCGCACCGGCGCGGCCATAGCCGATATTATAGGCCACCGTGTCATTAAACAGGACGGTGTCCTGCGGCACCATGCCGATCGCCTTACGCAGTGAGGCTTGCGTAACATCACGGATATCCTGTCCATCGATCTCGATAGAGCCCCCCTTGACGTCATAGAAACGGAACAACAGCCGCGACAGGGTCGATTTCCCCGCCCCCGAAGGCCCGACAATGGCCACGGTCTTGCCCGCAGGCACTTCAAACGACACGCCCTTAAGGATTGGCCGCGCCGGATCATAGGCAAAGGTCACGTCCTTAAACACCACAGCGCCCTTTTCCACCTTCAGCGCTTTTGCCCCAGCCCTGTCCGTGACCTCTGCCGGCTCATCCAGAAGCGTGAACATGGCATCCATATCGGTCACCGAAGTCGTGATTTCGCGATACAGCGTCCCGATCATATTCAGCGGTATCGCCAACTGCGCCATAAGGGCATTGATCATGACAAAATGACCGATAGTCTGGTTACCGGCCATGACCTCACGCGCCGACATAAGCATGACCGCGCCCATGCCCAGCGTGAAGATCACCGCCTGCCCCAGATTAAGCCAGGCCAGTGACGTAAAGGTCTTGGTTGCCGCCTTCTCATATTTGGCCGTTGAGACATCATAACGCGCCTTCTCCAGCGCCTCATTGTTGAAATATTTGACGGTCTCATAATTGAGCAGCGAATCGACGGCCTTGGACATGGACTCGGTATCGGCGTCATTCATGTCGCGGCGGATGCGAATGCGCCAGTTGGACGCCACAATCGAAAACCAGACATAGGCCACCACCGTCACGGCAATCACCGCGACATAGAGCATATTATATTCCAGCCCGATAATAGTCGCCGTCAGCAGAAACTCCACCAGTGTCGGCACCCCCATCAGGATCGTCAGGCGGACAATGGTTTCGATCCCCGTCGCCCCACGCTCAATAACCCGCGACAGGCCGCCGGTGCGCCTTTGCAGGTGAAAACGCAGCGACAGATTATGCAGGTGACTAAATGTGCGATTGGCCAGCCCCCTGACCGCATGTTGCCCGACCGGCGCAAACAGGGCGTCACGGATCTGGTTAAACCCGTTCGACATCAGCCGCGCCACCCCATAGGCCACGACCATCAAAATCGGCGAGGCGAGCCAGAGGTTTCCGCTTACCGGTGCCTGCGGATCAAGTGCATCGGTTGCCCACTTATAGGCATAGGGCATCATGACGGTGAACACCTTGCCCAGCACCAGCGCCAGCAGGGCCAGCACGACATAGGTGCGCAGGCCCGGTCGGTCTGACGGCCAGATATAGGGCTTCAGAACCGCCAGAGTGGAGGCAAATTTGGAACGGGCTTCGGATGAGGAAACCGGTGCCTGAGAGGCATAGCTACGCATGTTCAGGGATCATTTCGGTGCAGTGAAGTGCTCTATATAGGCTGCTGCGCCAGAAAGCCAAGCCTCAGCCGTTCACAAGGCCTTTGAGATTGTAATCACCAGCAGCCGGATGTAATCATAAGCAATCACACAGACAGGGAAACACCATGTTGCGTAAACTTCTTCTGGCCGCCGCCCTTCTCGCCGCGCCCCTTATGACCACTCAGGTCTCAGCCGAGCCATTGAAACCGATCCGCGTCATTCTGGTGGGCGATTCCACCATGACCGAAAAGGCCGGTTACGGTACAGGCTTCTGCGCGCAGTTCAGACCCGAAGTCACCTGTATAAATAAGGCGCGTGGCGGGCGTTCATCCAAATCCTATCGTGTCGAAGGCCTGTGGGACGACGTCCTGACCCTCATCAATGATAAGGGCAATTTTGCGGAAACCTATGTGTTGCTTCAGTTCGGCCATAATGACGGCTCCCACCGCCCCGAACGTCGCACCGACATCCGTACGGAATTTCCGGTCAATATGCGCAACTACACCGTAGATGTGAAAAAGGCCGGTGCCACCCCTGTGCTGGTCACACCCCTGACCCAGCGTCATTTCAAAAACTTCAAACTTCAGAACGACCTGCTGCCCTGGGCGCAACTGACGCGTCTGATTGCCCGCACTTCGGATGTGACTCTGATCGATCTCTATGCCGAAGGCCAGACAAAGGTACAGGAAATAGGCATTGCCAGATCGCTTGAACTGGCAGGCGGGCCGATTCCTGAAAACGTCTATGAAGGCATCACCACCGGCACGACGGTGCCTGCCGTGTTCACCGACGCCTCACAACAGGCCGACACCAGCCGTCAGGGTTTTGACTACACCCACACCGGCCCCGAAGGCTCGAAATATTTCGGCAAGATGGTTGTCGATCTGTGGGTTAAGGCCGATCCGGCCATCGCCCCCTATGTGAAAGATTAAGGGCTAAAACGGCGCAGGACTTCCCCACTCGAGGGTAATCCTGCGCTTTTGCCCGTCTGCCTCAAGGCGAACGTCCCAATACAACTGTCCCGGCCCCTGAGGCATGACTGCGAACCCCTTCTCGTCAATGATGTAGGTCTTTTCAAGCGGCAGAGACTTGAGCACGGCAAACGGCTCATTTGGACAGGACGCATTTAACGATGACGTATTCATACAGGTTACCGTGACCTGTTCAGGCAAGGCGTCGAGTACCTGTAATGACGCCAACCACTCCAAAGCCTCTATGGCTTCAGTCAGTGTGCGCCCTTGCACATAAGCAAACCGTTCAGAAGGCAAGTCTGTGCACACCTCCCCCTGACTGAGGCCAATTTGTACTGAAGAACTAATATGGCCGACCTCCAGCACTATCTGTTCGCCATATTGCGCTGGCGTAAGCCCCGCTACAGATCGCAGCGACACACGATAAGATGTTCGCCGACACACCCGTGACGTAGCCGATTCACCACGCGCATATAATCTGACATGTGAAGGAGGATCATACTTATAATCGAGGCCATATCCTATCCGGCTATCCACCATATCGGCCGCCACAGCCTCAGGTAACAAACGTGCCGCGACCTGACTGACACTGGCGCTTTTCAGCCACTGCCCCGTTATAGCGAGGTGATTCAGGTCCTCCGCCACGGATACCGCAGGCCATAGCCCCAAAAGCCCGAACCCTATCAAACTCCGCCTCATTGCGCCCCCTATCCAAACGGTCTCAGCCGTGCTTTTATTTCGGCAGGATGGGCTAGCAATTAAAACATGACAATATCCATCTCAGGGATGTCACAGATATAACGGATGTATAAGCCTTAATGACCATACGTAGCTTAATGACGGCTCTGGCCGCCCTTCCCTTTGTTGTCGCCGCACCGGTTATGGCCGCAACAGACTGCGCACCGGATGCCCTGGGCACCGACCGCATAATCACCCTCTCCCCTGAGGCCGGTCAGGCCTATGGCTCGGTACAGCATCCGCGCCTGCCGCTGAAACCACATGAGGTCGTCCTGACCTTCGATGACGGCCCGCGCCCTGACACCACCCCCGAAGTCCTCAAAGCCCTTAAGGATGAATGCGTTAAGGCCACCTTCTTCATGACCGGTGATGCGGTGACGCAATATCCCGATCTGGCGCGTCTGGTGGTCTCGGACGGCCATACGGCGGGGATGCACAGCTATAAACACGACAATATGACCGCGCTTTCCCCCGAGGCACAAAAGGAAGACCTCAAGGCGACACAAGCCGCGCTCAAAGCCGCCCTTGGGGCCGATGCGGCCCCGTTTTACCGCTTCCCCTATCTCGGCCAGACCGATGTACTGATGGCCGAAGCCAGGGCGCAGGGCATCACGGTGTTTTCCATAGATGCTGCCGCCAATGACTGGGAAGCCGGTGAAACCGCCGTGTCGGTCACCAATCGCCTGATGAACAATCTGGCGACGTCAAAGGGGGGCATTATCCTGTTGCACGACTGGCAACCGGTCACCGCTGATGCCATGCCGATGATCCTCAAGGCTCTGAAGGATCAGGGCTATAAGGTCGTACATGTGAACTGGACACGCTAAACATCCTCCTCCCTCCTGCTTTGCGGGAGGGTGGCGCTTTGCGCGAGCAAAGTGACGGGAGGGTCTCTTACCTTAAACCTCGCACACCCCATCCTCACAGATCGGCCCATCACCCGCAGAACCACCGGCTGAAGTACCGGCATCTTTCCACGCCGCCTCAAGCGCCTGTGTAAACACCTCCGGCGGCTGGGTACCTGACACGGCATAACGATTGCCAAAGACAAAGTGCGGCACGCCTCTGGCTCCCGCAAGGTTCACACTGCGCTGATCATCTTCGACCTCAGACGTCAGTTCCGTACCCGCCAGAAATGCCCGCACCGCCTCAGCCTCAAGGCCCACCTCAACCGCCAGACGGATCAGCACCTCATCGTCAAACACCGATAGGCCCTCGGTGAAATAGGCGCGATAAAGCCGCTCAAGCAAAACCGCGCCCCTATCACCCGCATAGCGAATAAGCCGGTGCGCCTTAAGGCTGTCGCCGGACAGGGTGTTATCCAGATGATACTCAAGCCCGACACTGGCCGCCATG
>JBCEBX010000268.1:16216-20245 GCA_039206455.1 Asticcacaulis sp. | reverse complement strand
CCGCCTGCTCGGCCGTCAGCCCGTATTTCTGCTGCAACATCACGCTGGTTGGCACCACTGGCTGATCCGGCGACAGGCGAAACGCCCGATGACGCACCTCGACCTGATCCTTGTGCGGAAAAGCCTCCAGCGCCGTCTCAAACTGGCGCTTACCGATCCAGCAAAACGGGCAAATGATATCCGACCAGATATCGACAACTATAGCGGACATACTTACCTCACAGGCAGATTGAAAACCTTTACGGCAATATGGGAACGGCGGGCCTGACTGTCCACCTGACCTCATCCACATTAACACCACTTTCAGCCCGCACCGTATTGGTGCCCATCGCCAGATTGACGCTGTTAAAGGTCGCCACCCCGCCCTGAACATCCTGAGTGCCGACAACGACACCATTGACCGTCAATGTCACCGCAGTCTGATTGCTGTAGATTTTCACCTGTGTCACCCGACCGGTACGCTCATGGAACCGCCGGTTGGCCACATAGACAAACGGCTGCGCCGACCATTGCGCCTTATAGTACCAGAAGGCATCCTTCTTCACCTTTCGGTCATGGCTTATCAGGCCGCTATTATCCATGCCCGTCTGATCGCCGTCATTACGACCTTCCGCAGTTGAATCAAAGGCTTGCCACACAAAGCTCCCCCATACCGCAGGCCGTGCCCGCAAATGCGCCCAGGCCATTTCATGATAAGCCGCCTGAAATGCCTCAGGGTGCCAGCCTGAGGCCGGATCAATCCGCGTCACGGCTTCTGACTGATGGCGCACACTGCCGCCGGTGCCATAGCCCAGCATAGCCAGCGGATAACCGGCATGGGCCGCATGAAAGGCGTCAATCACGCCGCTTAAGGTGGCGGCCTCATTGACCGAGGCTTTCGGTTCAAAATAGATCCCTGCAGGTTTCCCCGCAGCGGGCAGCAACAGGGCCGGATTGTCTGTCCCGACCGCGCTGAGCGTCAGGCGCGACGGATCTTCGGACGCGACAATGGCCGCATCGGTCGCCGCCCTTGTCTCCCACGCGATGATGCTGGGGCGGTTGATATTCTGGCGCACCAGTTCGCGTAGCTGCTGACCGGTATTGGCATGAAACGCCGCCGTCAGTTCCCCGCGCTTACCTTCGGGCAAGCCCGTGACTACCAATATGCCGCGCCGGTCCGCCTCATGGTAAACCGCCTGAGAAGCGGCAAACGGCGCAATCCGCACCGCCGTCACACCCATATCCTCCAGCAGATCGAAATCCTCGGCAATATCGCTTTCGCTGACCGCCTGCCCCTTGCCTGCGCGCCCCGTATTGAGGTTTACGCCCACCACCCGATAGGGCTGACCATTCAGCAAAAAGCGATGCTGGGCATCGATCTGCACCTGACGGATACCAAAGTGCGTAACGATACGCTCCTGGGTTTCGTTACCGTCGGAAATCTCTGTCACCGCGGCATAAAGATAAGGGTCAGCGCGTCCGTTCCACAGCTTTGGCTGAACCATACGCCCAGCCAGCGCCAGCGTCTGCGCCTCCCCCCCTTTAAGCGTCACATTGCGCGTCATCTGCATGACCATCATGCCCTCGCGTGAAAAGATACGCGTATTGACGGTCATCTTGACGCTGCGCGCCCGTTGATTGCGCAGGGCGACATTGACCTTAAGGTCAGCATGGCTGTTGAGCGTCAGAGCGCTCGTCACCGCCACGCCATTGCCCCCGTGATCAAGCCAGTCAATGCCGATATCGCGCGCCTGAATGAGCGACACCCCGCGATGCAGTCCCCCCTCTACCGTCGCCTCGCCGCCAAAGGGCGCTATATGTGCGCGCGCCGAATTATCAACCTTCACGGCAATCACGTTGCGTCCGGCCTTGAGAAGTTTCGTAATATCATAGCGAAAGGCCGTGTAACCGCCTTCGTGCTTTCCGACCGGCTGTCCATTGACATAGACATCCGCCACCAGCGCCGCCCCGTCAAATTGCAGATAGACCCGGTCACCCCGCGCCACCGTCTTCAGATCAAGTGTTTTGCGATACCAGCCAACCCCGCGATAGCTATTAAAACTGTGCGGTAAGGTCGCCTTTATCCACGCCCTGTCGTCAAATTCAGCCGAAGATGCCCCTGCTACATCCTCAGACATAAAACGCCAGTCGGCATTGATGTCGCTCTGGGAAAAGGCTCCGGCAGAGACCGGCACACACAGACACAGCATCGCCATTATCATCTTAAGAACTCTCAACATGCCTGCGCCCGTATGCGTTAAAACTGATGCGGTGAAAATCTATGTCGGACGGCATCACACGATTCGTGCCTTTTTGAGACCCTTCCGCCATATAGCGGACGCCTTGATAAAAAAGCCGTTCTCTGACTTTTTTCACCACCGCCCCTTGCCAATAGTTACACTATAACATATCTACCGTGATGTACCGCTTAACCACAGGACCATGAGCCTTATGTCTTCGACCCCGGCCCCCAACGGAAAAGTCAAACATAACCATATCGCCCTACTCGACCTGAGTGCGATTGGCTTATCCGGCCTGTGTCTGGCGCATTGCCTGCTCCTGCCGGCGGCCTTTGCGGCCATGCCCCTGATGGGTCAGGCGACGGAAAATCATCTGGTGCACCAGATTCTGGTTCTGATCGCCGCGCCGGTCAGCCTGTGGGCCTTAAGCCGCTCCGGAGGCTGGAAAAAGCCGTTGGTCGTTACTCTGGCACTTATCGGTTTCGGCTTTCTGATTTCCGGGGCCTATGTACACGCCCTCGAAGCCCATGAAACCCTGTTGACGATTACGGGCGCGCTGATTATCGCCAGCGCCCACTTTCTCAACTGGCGCCGCCCTTCTGGCCATGCGTCAAAAGCGCGCTAACCAAGCGTTTTTATTTAAAATTTGCCATCCGCAACTGCTTATGTAAGCTGCCACAATGACAACAGCTTACACCCTTAATTTGCCAGTCTTTCGCCTTACGCTTAAAGACTATATCGAATATTCATTGGCTTTTCTGCCCCGGCACTATCGTCGCCCCGCGTCATGGCTGATGTTCACACCCGTTCCAGCCATCTTAGCTGTTATGGGGGCTTTCAAGCTAGACCCCGACCAATTACTTTCTCAACTGCCCCTGTTAGCTCTGCTGGTACTGGCTGCATTTTTTGCAATGGCCTTGCTTATCATCACCATTTGCCTGATTTGCAGCTTGCTGAATTTCAGAAATATGCCCAACGCGAAATATGACGCTCATATTCAGATAAATGACGATCATCTTTCTGCTTGCCTGAACCATCAGGAAGGGCGTTTCAAATGGATAAGCATCAATGAAATAGTTACGACACGCCACCTCATTCTTGTCTATGTATCACCGGTTTCTGCTGTGATAATTCCCAAAAGATTGTTTGCAACCTCCGCCGAGCAAAATAGCTTTATCCAGCAAATTCAACAGTTATGGCATCAAAACCGCCCAGACTGAGCACTTTATCAGACTTGCACCTTGACGCTCCCGTTTATACCCGTAAGACGGCACGTGTTCCTTAATGCTCTACGTCCGGGGAAAGCCCAATCCATGCTGCGTCACATTGTTCTGTTCAGTTGCAAAGACCACGAAGACCGCGAAGCGATCCGCAAGGGGCTTTCGGTGCTCACCCAGATACCGCACGCGCAGAAACTGGAAATCGCCTTCAACCAAAAGATAGACCAGATCGGCAACGATATCGAAGTGGTCGTCTATGGCGAATTTGCTGACGTTGACGCTTTGCGGGCCTATAAGGCCCATCCGCTCTATCAGGCCTCGATTGACGCCGTAAGGCCCTTGCGCGACCTGCGCTATGCTGCCGACTATACGATTGATACCGCCGTCACGACCGCCCTTTAGGTTTCTGCGGAAATTCAGGCATTATAAGGCCTTAAAATAACCTTTTAATGCCTATAGGTAGCAAAAACACGTAATACCTTGCCATTTATTTGCAATTTCGCCTCAAAGGGGTATAGTTGCATTACATACAGGTTTACGGCCCTTCCGAAGCACGTCCAGTTTGGGGGATGTTCCGATCAGCTACCTTT
>JBCEBX010000268.1:11684-16206 GCA_039206455.1 Asticcacaulis sp. | reverse complement strand
CCCTTACTTCCACGCTTATGCTTGCGGCCGCTCCCTTGCCAGACCTTAAGGGCGCTGAAGCCGTAAGATGCCGCGCCGCGGCCGAAGCTCTGCGCGATCAGGCCTATGACGAAATGCGTCTGCTGGTCATACGCGTTGAACGCTCACCCAACCTGTCCCTCAAGGCCCTGACAGACGTCGAAAGCGAAATCCTGCGCCGAGAAGACGAGATCGTTCAGCTTGAGACACAGGCGGAAAAATTCGCCTTCGCACCTGAACCCGCCGCCTCTATACGCATCGCCCATAAGGAAACCGAGCCTGTCAAACTCAGGCCACAGGTTGCCCGATGCGTGGAACGCCTCCCCAATCCCAAACCCTGATTTCCCCGCTGCTTGTCAGGTCGCAAGCCCTGTGGCTTTATGCGCCTGACTGATTCCTAGCGGGGGTAAGACATGCAACTTTATGAACTGGGCAGCGAACCGGAAACCGCTGCTGCGGGCAAGCCCCTGTTTGGTGACGATAAGGCCCTGATCCGCATTGGCCTGATCATCGGGGCCGTCGTCTTTTTCTGGAAGCTGTATATCGGAATCATCTCCAACCCGATCTGGGAAGAAGGCCATTTTGCCGTCTCAGGCCTCTATCCGGCCTTGGGCTATCCCGACATCCCCGCAGGCTTTCCGCTATTGTCGCGCATAGTGACGGCCATCTTCGGCTGGGACCTTCTGCCGCTTCGTCTCCTGTCGCTGCTTATCGCCACCGCCATACCCTTTGCCGTCTATTTCATGGCCTCAGGCGTCGTGACAAAGCGTCAGGCCATATGGGCGGCCATTCTGGCGGTGCTGATCCCGCCCTTAAGCATGTCCGGCACCATCTATTACCCCGAAGGGGCCTTGCAGCTTTTGCTTGCCCTGATGCTTGGTTGCCTGCTTAGGGCCTTACGCGACGATAGCTGGAAATGGTGGAGCCTGACCGGTCTCTGCGCCGCCCTTGGCCTGTTCATCCACTTCCGCTTCCTTATTCCGGGCGCAGGCGTGGTGTTGTTCGCCCTCCTGACCGCTCAGGGCCGCAAGCTTTGGACCAACCCGAAATTCTGGGTCACCGGACTGATCGCGGCGCTGGGACTTGTGCCGTCACTTATCTATAATGCCACCAGCGGCTGGCCCGCCATTGCCTTTCACGTCACCAACCGGCCCGATTGGCGACCGGACATCAGCTTCCTGATGTCCTTCCTCAACCAACAAATCGGCATCACCACCCCGATCTTCTTCTTTGCCCTGCTCTATGCCGGTAAAAAAGCCGTCTGGGACGAACGCAAGGAACCGCATGCCCTGCTTGGTGTCGTTGGTCTGTTCATTTTTGGCCTCTATCTGGTGCAATCGCCCGCCAACCGCATATTGATGCCGCACTGGCCGTTTCTCGCCTATGTGCCTCTGGTCGCCCTTGTGCCGGCGGTGCTGATTAATTTTGTCGATAAGGCCCGCCCCGCGCGCCGTCGTTTGCGTCAGTTCGTCATTGCCCTTGGGCCTGTGCTGGCGATTGGGGTCGGTCTGGGCATCACCGCCTATCAATGGGCCTGGGCCAATTCAGCCACCATTCCTGCCGAATGGCGCGCCCTGAACTTCATGCGCAATGAAAACTGGGCACCGGTTCAGGCCGAGGTCGATAAGGCCAAGGCTATTGCCGAACAGCGCTTCGGCACCGATGTGGCGCTTGCCGTCTCAGGCCATGTGCCCGCCACCCACCTTGAACTGCCCGATGCGCAGCAACGCCTCTATTATACGCTAGGCGAACCCTACGACACCTTCAGCCGCTTCAACACCGCGCGTCAGCACTGGGGGCTGGATATCGAAGCCTTAGGGCGCACCCATAAGGGTAAGGGCGTCGTGCTCGTCCTGCCTGAACCCAGCTATCTCTATCACCAACCCTCAGAGATCGCCTTCTATCAGGAACTCTGCCGCCGGTTTGAAGCCATTGAACCGCATAAGACCGTCAATCTGCCGCCTGACCGCACCGCCGTCACGCTTTATACGGCACGTGTAAAATCCGCCCCTGCCGCGTCTGCGGATTGCCCGCTGTTCCCTGCCCTTTATATCGCCCAACCCCCGCGCGGCACCTTCCTGAAACCTGACAGCAATGCCAACTATTTTGGCATCGCCACCGATCCCTCAGGCATCACGAAGGTTGAAATCCTGATTGACGGAAAGGTTGCCTCAGAGGCCCGTTACGGTCTTGATCCCGAAGGCGCCCGCGCCCCTGAGGTTCTGAAATATGACCCTAACTGGCCAAAGGTGCAGTTTGATTTCAAGATCGATCAGTCCGGCTTAAGCGCCGGTCAGCATACCCTGTCGATCCGCGCCACCCGCACCGATGGCACTACCACCGAAGGCGCTGCAAGAACCTTTTACAAACGCTAACAGAGGGGGGGCATACCCCCTTACGCCACTCGTATCTGCTTCGCCCCGCCCTTGATGAGCCGTAACAACAGCTCAAACAGGGCCTCGGTCGGCGCGGACCCCAGATCAATAATCAACTTGCCTTCTTCAAACGCCACGGAATGCAGCACATAAGCCAGCGGCTCGTGATGATCCTCCGGCACGTCCTGCGGCTCAAGGAAGGCGTCAAACCACGGACGCAGACTGTCGGCGTCCGGCAAGGGTGCATCCGAGGTAATCACCACCTCGTCCCAGCGCAGTTGTGCAATAATGATCTGCGCCCCATTGAGCAGGACTTCCACCGGATTGAACTGCAAGCCGCGCGTCGGCTCAAAGCGGACAACACTGGCATCCTCGGGGCCGGTGAAACAATAATCCGCCACCAGAAGCCCATCCAGCAGACGCGTATCATCCGTCTCAAGCAGAACTTCGGCCTCACCAACGCGACCGCTGCTACGTTGATGTTCAATAAACGAGCGATACTGGTTGAGATAATGGGTGCGCGCCGTCTTGAAAAAATTGAGCAAGGCGCGTGATCCCTGCTGCGTGATAATCGGCTCAGAGCCTGTAGCGGTAGTGTCCGGTGATGTCATAGCTGAATAAACGATCTTCCTGCTTGGGGCCTGCGCCGACATTATGAATAATCTGATAGCGGTTCTGGCTAAGAAAAACCAGTTCGTCGCTAACGATCATGATATGCGGCAAATTGCCCGGCAACCGGCAGGTCACCAGATCCCCCGGCTGATAATCTTCGGCGCGTTTTGACCTTGCCCGCACCTCGGCAAACCGATTGAAAAAGGTCTCAAGATTCGGCACCCGCCGATGATCAATATTCGGATCAGGCCGCTTAAGACCCCATATCTTCGGATAGAGCGCAAAATGCGCCTTCATATCCTCATGCACCAACTGTTGCAGGTCGATACCCAGAGCCCGATAGGCGCGGATAACCACGTCCGTGCAAACACCGGTATTTAGCGGCACATCGCCCATCGGATAGGGAATACGGCGATAGGCCGGATCATAAACCACCCGCTCACTGGTCTGGGCTTTGGCATGGGCAATAAATGTCTTAACCCGCGAGGGCGCGGCGCTTATGGGCTGAGACAGGGTTGGCAGAGCACAGCCAACCCCAAGCCCCGCCAGCAGCAGACGCCGCGTCAGCACAGACACCTCAGGTCGTCGCGTCTTCCAGAACTTCACCGACCTTGGTGACATCGCGTCCCACACCCTGAATGGTGTTGCAGGCCGTAAGCAGCGGGAAAAGCGCCAGAAGTGAAACCAGAACCATACGTTTCATGAAAAAGCCTCCTATAAAATGAATAAGTAGCATATTGCCAGAATGTGGCTAAAAACAAGCCACTCTTATGCCTTCTGTCCCTGCGCGTTCACCCCTAATGGGTATGAAACAGGCGTATCTTTCCGCCCTTCTTCCGCTCCCACAGCCATTCATGCAGCGGAAACACCAGCGTCTGAACAATCGGCTCCAGCAAGCCGATACCCACGGCAATCATCCAGTTCCCCGTCAAAACATAGGCAACTGTCGTGGCCACACCAATATGCACAATCCCATAGCTTAGTGTTTTGAATAACAGGCGCATACTACCTCTGAACGGACGCAAAAAAGACGGGCATTAGCCTTCGCATTAAGGGGGAAACCGGCATAAAATAACAATTACGCTTCCCCTATGGTTTGATCACCTACCACCCTTAAATAATAATAATTCTCATTATCATATGCGCGCAAATAATATAACTAAAAACTTTAGCCCATCCGCTTGCTTGCCTGCGCCCAGACCGCCTCTGTTGCCTTGGGGGCCTCTTTCCGCTCCCACAGCTTCTCATGCAGCGGAAAGACCAGCGTCTGCACCACCGGCTCCAGCAAGCCGATGCCCAAAGCAATCGCCCAGCTTCCAGTCAGCACATAGGCCACACTCGCGGCGACCACCACGTGCACCAGACCGTATGATAATGTTTTCGCTGCCAACCGCATGACCTGTCTCCTTTATGACGGTTACGAACCACACCCTATGCTGTTAAACACTAAAAGAAAAATTGATTATCTTTTTAATTTGAATAAGCAATAATTATACGGCGCCACGAAAGAGGCGTTG